>NZ_CP012676.1:3682500-3875000 GCF_001294575.1 Pseudomonas versuta | reverse complement strand
AGAAGTGCGAATGCTGACATGAGTAACGATAATGGGTGTGAAAAACACCCACGCCGAAAGACCAAGGTTTCCTGCGCAACGTTAATCGACGCAGGGTTAGTCGGTCCCTAAGGCGAGGCTGAAAAGCGTAGTCGATGGAAAACAGGTTAATATTCCTGTACTTCTGGTTATTGCGATGGAGGGACGGAGAAGGCTAGGCCAGCTTGGCGTTGGTTGTCCAAGTTTAAGGTGGTAGGCTGGAATCTTAGGTAAATCCGGGATTCTAAGGCCGAGAGCTGATGACGAGTTAACTTTTAGTTAACGAAGTGGTTGATGCCATGCTTCCAAGAAAAGCTTCTAAGCTTCAGGTAACCAGGAACCGTACCCCAAACCGACACAGGTGGTTGGGTAGAGAATACCAAGGCGCTTGAGAGAACTCGGGTGAAGGAACTAGGCAAAATGGCACCGTAACTTCGGGAGAAGGTGCGCCGGTGAGGGTGAAGCATTTACTGCGTAAGCCCACGCCGGTCGAAGATACCAGGCCGCTGCGACTGTTTATTAAAAACACAGCACTCTGCAAACACGAAAGTGGACGTATAGGGTGTGACGCCTGCCCGGTGCCGGAAGGTTAATTGATGGGGTTAGCTAACGCGAAGCTCTTGATCGAAGCCCCGGTAAACGGCGGCCGTAACTATAACGGTCCTAAGGTAGCGAAATTCCTTGTCGGGTAAGTTCCGACCTGCACGAATGGCGTAACGATGGCGGCGCTGTCTCCACCCGAGACTCAGTGAAATTGAAATCGCTGTGAAGATGCAGTGTATCCGCGGCTAGACGGAAAGACCCCGTGAACCTTTACTATAGCTTTGCACTGGACTTTGAATTTGCTTGTGTAGGATAGGTGGGAGGCTTTGAAGTGTGGACGCCAGTCTGCATGGAGCCAACCTTGAAATACCACCCTGGCAACTTTGAGGTTCTAACTCAGGTCCGTTATCCGGATCGAGGACAGTGTATGGTGGGTAGTTTGACTGGGGCGGTCTCCTCCTAAAGAGTAACGGAGGAGTACGAAGGTGCGCTCAGACCGGTCGGAAATCGGTCGTAGAGTATAAAGGCAAAAGCGCGCTTGACTGCGAGACAGACACGTCGAGCAGGTACGAAAGTAGGTCTTAGTGATCCGGTGGTTCTGTATGGAAGGGCCATCGCTCAACGGATAAAAGGTACTCCGGGGATAACAGGCTGATACCGCCCAAGAGTTCATATCGACGGCGGTGTTTGGCACCTCGATGTCGGCTCATCACATCCTGGGGCTGAAGCCGGTCCCAAGGGTATGGCTGTTCGCCATTTAAAGTGGTACGCGAGCTGGGTTTAGAACGTCGTGAGACAGTTCGGTCCCTATCTGCCGTGGACGTTTGAGATTTGAGAGGGGCTGCTCCTAGTACGAGAGGACCGGAGTGGACGAACCTCTGGTGTTCCGGTTGTCACGCCAGTGGCATTGCCGGGTAGCTATGTTCGGGAAAGATAACCGCTGAAAGCATCTAAGCGGGAAACTTGCCTCAAGATGAGATCTCACTGGAACCTTGAGTTCCCTAAAGGGCCGTCGAAGACTACGACGTTGATAGGTTGGGTGTGTAAGCGCTGTGAGGCGTTGAGCTAACCAATACTAATTGCCCGTGAGGCTTGACCATATAACACCCAAGCAATTTGCGCTTTGAATACAAAGCCTGCAAGTTGCGGTGTGTGAAGACGATACAAACCGAAAGTTTGCGTAACACACAAATCTATTACATACCCATTCGCTGGAACGTTAACCGTAAGGTAAACGTGCTGGCTACCGAATTTCTTGACGACCATAGAGCATTGGAACCACCTGATCCCATCCCGAACTCAGTAGTGAAACGATGCATCGCCGATGGTAGTGTGGGGTTTCCCCATGTGAGAGTAGGTCATCGTCAAGATTAAATTCCAAAATCCCTGTCTGCTCACGCAGACGGGGATTTTGTTTTTGTATAAGTACAGGCTTTGTATAAAGTCTGTGCCGCTGATCAATGTTTACCTGGTCAGTGAGTCGATTATCTCAATCGAAAGAAGCAGGAATTAAGGTGTTGACAGCAGCGTGTAACGCTGTAGAATTCGCCTCCCGCTAACGAGAGATCGAAAGCGCAAGTGGTTGATGTTACAAAGGAAACTTTGAAAACATCCTAAAATAACCGCTTGACAGCAACAGAGGCTGCTGTAGAATGCGCGCCTCGGTTGAGCGAAAGCTTAACCAACCGCTCTTTAACAACTGAATCAAGCAATTCGTGTGGGTGCTTGTGGAGTCAGACTGATAGTCAACAAGATTATCAGCATCACAAGTTACTCCGCGAGAAATCAAAGATGTAACCAACGATTGCTGAGCCAAGTTTAGGGTTTCTTAAAAACCCAAAGATGTTTGAACTGAAGAGTTTGATCATGGCTCAGATTGAACGCTGGCGGCAGGCCTAACACATGCAAGTCGAGCGGTAGAGAGGTGCTTGCACCTCTTGAGAGCGGCGGACGGGTGAGTAATACCTAGGAATCTGCCTGGTAGTGGGGGATAACGTTCGGAAACGGACGCTAATACCGCATACGTCCTACGGGAGAAAGCAGGGGACCTTCGGGCCTTGCGCTATCAGATGAGCCTAGGTCGGATTAGCTAGTTGGTGAGGTAATGGCTCACCAAGGCTACGATCCGTAACTGGTCTGAGAGGATGATCAGTCACACTGGAACTGAGACACGGTCCAGACTCCTACGGGAGGCAGCAGTGGGGAATATTGGACAATGGGCGAAAGCCTGATCCAGCCATGCCGCGTGTGTGAAGAAGGTCTTCGGATTGTAAAGCACTTTAAGTTGGGAGGAAGGGCATTAACCTAATACGTTAGTGTTTTGACGTTACCGACAGAATAAGCACCGGCTAACTCTGTGCCAGCAGCCGCGGTAATACAGAGGGTGCAAGCGTTAATCGGAATTACTGGGCGTAAAGCGCGCGTAGGTGGTTTGTTAAGTTGAATGTGAAATCCCCGGGCTCAACCTGGGAACTGCATCCAAAACTGGCAAGCTAGAGTATGGTAGAGGGTGGTGGAATTTCCTGTGTAGCGGTGAAATGCGTAGATATAGGAAGGAACACCAGTGGCGAAGGCGACCACCTGGACTGATACTGACACTGAGGTGCGAAAGCGTGGGGAGCAAACAGGATTAGATACCCTGGTAGTCCACGCCGTAAACGATGTCAACTAGCCGTTGGGAGTCTTGAACTCTTAGTGGCGCAGCTAACGCATTAAGTTGACCGCCTGGGGAGTACGGCCGCAAGGTTAAAACTCAAATGAATTGACGGGGGCCCGCACAAGCGGTGGAGCATGTGGTTTAATTCGAAGCAACGCGAAGAACCTTACCAGGCCTTGACATCCAATGAACTTTCTAGAGATAGATTGGTGCCTTCGGGAACATTGAGACAGGTGCTGCATGGCTGTCGTCAGCTCGTGTCGTGAGATGTTGGGTTAAGTCCCGTAACGAGCGCAACCCTTGTCCTTAGTTACCAGCACGTAATGGTGGGCACTCTAAGGAGACTGCCGGTGACAAACCGGAGGAAGGTGGGGATGACGTCAAGTCATCATGGCCCTTACGGCCTGGGCTACACACGTGCTACAATGGTCGGTACAAAGGGTTGCCAAGCCGCGAGGTGGAGCTAATCCCATAAAACCGATCGTAGTCCGGATCGCAGTCTGCAACTCGACTGCGTGAAGTCGGAATCGCTAGTAATCGTGAATCAGAATGTCACGGTGAATACGTTCCCGGGCCTTGTACACACCGCCCGTCACACCATGGGAGTGGGTTGCACCAGAAGTAGCTAGTCTAACCTTCGGGAGGACGGTTACCACGGTGTGATTCATGACTGGGGTGAAGTCGTAACAAGGTAGCCGTAGGGGAACCTGCGGCTGGATCACCTCCTTAATCGACGACATCAGCTGCTCCATAAGTTCCCACACGAATTGCTTGATTCATTGAAGAAGACGATAGAAGCAACTTTAAGCTCCAAGCTGATAGCGCACGCTAACAGTTACAAGCTCGAAATTGGGTCTGTAGCTCAGTTGGTTAGAGCGCACCCCTGATAAGGGTGAGGTCGGCAGTTCGAATCTGCCCAGACCCACCAATTTTGTGTGGAAAAAGCCTGTAGAAATATGGGGCCATAGCTCAGCTGGGAGAGCGCCTGCCTTGCACGCAGGAGGTCAACGGTTCGATCCCGTTTGGCTCCACCATAACTTGCTTCTGTATCGTAAAGCTTAGAAATGAGCATTCCATCGCATGATGGTGAATGTTGATTTCTGATCTTTTGATTAGATCGTTCTTTAAAAATTTGGGTATGTAATAGAAAGTTAGACTGAATAACACTTTCACTGGTGTTTATTCAGGCTAAGGTAAAATTTGTGAGTAATTGCGAATTTTCGGCGAATGTCGTCTTCATAGTATAACCAGATTGCTTGGGGTTATATGGTCAAGTGAAGAAGCGCATACGGTGGATGCCTTGGCAGTCAGAGGCGATGAAAGACGTGGTAGCCTGCGAAAAGCTTCGGGGAGTCGGCAAACAGACTTTGATCCGGAGATGTCTGAATGGGGGAACCCACCTAACATAAGTTAGGTATCTTAAGCTGAATACATAGGCTTAAGAAGCGAACCAGGGGAACTGAAACATCTAAGTACCCTGAGGAAAAGAAATCAACCGAGATTCCCTTAGTAGTGGCGAGCGAACGGGGACCAGCCCTTAAGCTGTATTGATGTTAGCGGAACGCTCTGGAAAGTGCGGCCATAGTGGGTGATAGCCCTGTACGCGAAAACATCTTTACAGTGAAATCGAGTAGGACGGAGCACGAGAAACTTTGTCTGAATATGGGGGGACCATCCTCCAAGGCTAAATACTACTGACTGACCGATAGTGAACTAGTACCGTGAGGGAAAGGCGAAAAGAACCCCGGAGAGGGGAGTGAAATAGATCCTGAAACCGTATGCGTACAAGCAGTGGGAGCCCACTTTGTTGGGTGACTGCGTACCTTTTGTATAATGGGTCAGCGACTTATTTTCAGTGGCAAGCTTAACCGAATAGGGGAGGCGTAGCGAAAGCGAGTCTTAATAGGGCGTCTAGTCGCTGGGAATAGACCCGAAACCGGGCGATCTATCCATGGGCAGGTTGAAGGTTGGGTAACACTAACTGGAGGACCGAACCGACTACCGTTGAAAAGTTAGCGGATGACCTGTGGATCGGAGTGAAAGGCTAATCAAGCTCGGAGATAGCTGGTTCTCCTCGAAAGCTATTTAGGTAGCGCCTCATGTATCACTGTAGGGGGTAGAGCACTGTTTCGGCTAGGGGGTCATCCCGACTTACCAAACCGATGCAAACTCCGAATACCTACAAGTGCCGAGCATGGGAGACACACGGCGGGTGCTAACGTCCGTCGTGAAAAGGGAAACAACCCAGACCGTCAGCTAAGGTCCCAAAGTTATGGTTAAGTGGGAAACGATGTGGGAAGGCTTAGACAGCTAGGAGGTTGGCTTAGAAGCAGCCACCCTTTAAAGAAAGCGTAATAGCTCACTAGTCGAGTCGGCCTGCGCGGAAGATTTAACGGGGCTCAAACCATACACCGAAGCTACGGGTATCATCTTAGGATGATGCGGTAGAGGAGCGTTCTGTAAGCCTGTGAAGGTGAGTTGAGAAGCTTGCTGGAGGTATCAGAAGTGCGAATGCTGACATGAGTAACGATAATGGGTGTGAAAAACACCCACGCCGAAAGACCAAGGTTTCCTGCGCAACGTTAATCGACGCAGGGTTAGTCGGTCCCTAAGGCGAGGCTGAAAAGCGTAGTCGATGGAAAACAGGTTAATATTCCTGTACTTCTGGTTATTGCGATGGAGGGACGGAGAAGGCTAGGCCAGCTTGGCGTTGGTTGTCCAAGTTTAAGGTGGTAGGCTGGAATCTTAGGTAAATCCGGGATTCTAAGGCCGAGAGCTGATGACGAGTTAACTTTTAGTTAACGAAGTGGTTGATGCCATGCTTCCAAGAAAAGCTTCTAAGCTTCAGGTAACCAGGAACCGTACCCCAAACCGACACAGGTGGTTGGGTAGAGAATACCAAGGCGCTTGAGAGAACTCGGGTGAAGGAACTAGGCAAAATGGCACCGTAACTTCGGGAGAAGGTGCGCCGGTGAGGGTGAAGCATTTACTGCGTAAGCCCACGCCGGTCGAAGATACCAGGCCGCTGCGACTGTTTATTAAAAACACAGCACTCTGCAAACACGAAAGTGGACGTATAGGGTGTGACGCCTGCCCGGTGCCGGAAGGTTAATTGATGGGGTTAGCTAACGCGAAGCTCTTGATCGAAGCCCCGGTAAACGGCGGCCGTAACTATAACGGTCCTAAGGTAGCGAAATTCCTTGTCGGGTAAGTTCCGACCTGCACGAATGGCGTAACGATGGCGGCGCTGTCTCCACCCGAGACTCAGTGAAATTGAAATCGCTGTGAAGATGCAGTGTATCCGCGGCTAGACGGAAAGACCCCGTGAACCTTTACTATAGCTTTGCACTGGACTTTGAATTTGCTTGTGTAGGATAGGTGGGAGGCTTTGAAGTGTGGACGCCAGTCTGCATGGAGCCAACCTTGAAATACCACCCTGGCAACTTTGAGGTTCTAACTCAGGTCCGTTATCCGGATCGAGGACAGTGTATGGTGGGTAGTTTGACTGGGGCGGTCTCCTCCTAAAGAGTAACGGAGGAGTACGAAGGTGCGCTCAGACCGGTCGGAAATCGGTCGTAGAGTATAAAGGCAAAAGCGCGCTTGACTGCGAGACAGACACGTCGAGCAGGTACGAAAGTAGGTCTTAGTGATCCGGTGGTTCTGTATGGAAGGGCCATCGCTCAACGGATAAAAGGTACTCCGGGGATAACAGGCTGATACCGCCCAAGAGTTCATATCGACGGCGGTGTTTGGCACCTCGATGTCGGCTCATCACATCCTGGGGCTGAAGCCGGTCCCAAGGGTATGGCTGTTCGCCATTTAAAGTGGTACGCGAGCTGGGTTTAGAACGTCGTGAGACAGTTCGGTCCCTATCTGCCGTGGACGTTTGAGATTTGAGAGGGGCTGCTCCTAGTACGAGAGGACCGGAGTGGACGAACCTCTGGTGTTCCGGTTGTCACGCCAGTGGCATTGCCGGGTAGCTATGTTCGGGAAAGATAACCGCTGAAAGCATCTAAGCGGGAAACTTGCCTCAAGATGAGATCTCACTGGAACCTTGAGTTCCCTAAAGGGCCGTCGAAGACTACGACGTTGATAGGTTGGGTGTGTAAGCGCTGTGAGGCGTTGAGCTAACCAATACTAATTGCCCGTGAGGCTTGACCATATAACACCCAAGCAATTTGCGCTTTGAATACAAAGCCTGCAAGTTGCGGTGTGTGAAGACGATACAAACCGAAAGTTTGCGTAACACACAAATCTATTACATACCCATTCGCTGGAACGTTAACCGTAAGGTAAACGCGCTGGCTACCGAATTTCTTGACGACCATAGAGCATTGGAACCACCTGATCCCATCCCGAACTCAGTAGTGAAACGATGCATCGCCGATGGTAGTGTGGGGTTTCCCCATGTGAGAGTAGGTCATCGTCAAGATTAAATTCCAAACCCCCTGTCTGCTCATGCAGACAGGGGGTTTGTTTTTGTGGCGAGAAAAGTTGCAGGCAGCGATACAGCGATTCGCTGCAACAACTCTTGCGGTGCTGCAGTCGCCGTAAATCCTGAATGCGCAATGCAACAGGTGGCACAGGGCTTAACTTGCGAAAGACATGCTGTCGCTCGCAGCTCGCGCCAGCGCCTGCAAAGTCGGACCGGCCTTGCAATACTCCACCAATGCTCCCGGGCAATGATAAGGTTCGCCTTTGGATTTGCCCTCTCCTAAGGATGCCGTCATGCCGGTTGCTACGTCCCTCAATGCGGGTTTTATGGTGGTTCACGGTAACCGCCTTGATGAGTTACGCAGCTTGGTCGTGAGCTGGATGCGCCGCTATCCCCTGGCGCCTTTGGAGAACGAAATTGCCTTGGTGCAGAGTAACGGCATCGCCCAATGGCTGAAGCTGGCTCTGGCGGAAGATGCCCAGGACGACGACCTAGGTGGTTGTGGCATTGCTGCCGCAGTTGATGTGCAGTTGCCCGGCAGTTTTATGTGGCAGCTCTATCGGATCGTTTTAGGCAGCGAGCAAATCCCCGCCACCTCCCTGCTCGACAAAGCTCCGCTTACCTGGCGCCTGATGCGCTTGCTCCCGGCGCTTATCGACCAGCCGCACTTCGAACCCTTGCAGCGCTTCCTTACCCATGACACTGATTTGCGCAAACGCTATCAGCTGTCAGAGCGTCTGGCCGACCTGTTTGACCAATATCAGGTTTACCGCGCCGACTGGCTGGAAGATTGGGCCGCAGGCCGCCTCCAGTTACGCAATGCCCGGGGTGAAAGCCCGGCACTGAGCCCGGCTAACTGCTGGCAGGCCGAATTGTGGCGTGCGTTATTGCTCGATGTGGGTGAGGAGGGCATGTCGCAGAGTCGGGCAGGTGTTCACCAGCGCTTCATGGACAAGATCAACAGCATTGAGCAAGCTCCGTCCGGTTTACCGGCCAGGGTGATTGTCTTCGGCATTTCGTCATTGCCCGCCCAGGCGCTTGAAGCCCTCGCTGGCCTTGCCCGTTTCAGCCAGGTGCTGTTGTGCGTACATAATCCTTGTCGCCATCACTGGTCTGACATCGTTGCGGATAAAGACCTGCTGCGTCACCAATACAAGCGTCAGGCGCGCAAGGCAGGAATGCCGGCAGCCCTGGACCTGGATATCCTGCATCAACATGCCCATCCGCTTCTCGCCGCCTGGGGCAAACAAGGGCGTGATTACATCAACCTGCTCGACAGCTACGATGACCCCAACAGTTATCGTGCGGCTTTTCGTGACGGCCGTATCGACCTGTTCAGTGAAGTACAACCGCTCAACCAGTTGAACCAGTTGCAGGATGACATTCTTGAACTGCGCCCGCTCAACGAAACCCGTGAGCTATGGCCCGCTGTAGATCTGGAGCAGGACGAGTCAATCCGCTTTCACATCGCCCACAGTGCACAGCGCGAAGTCGAAATTCTTCACGACCAGCTACTCGCGCGATTCGCCAAGTATCCCCAGTTGCAGTCACGCGATGTGATTGTGATGGTGCCGGATATCGATAGTTACGCTCCCCATATACGGGCGGTATTTGGCCAGATTGAACGAGACGACCGTCGTTTCATCCCCTACACCCTGGCCGACCAGGGTCAGCGTGGGCGTGATCCGCTGCTGATCGCCATCGAGCATCTGCTCAAACTGCCGGACAGCCGTTTTCCGGTCAGTGAAATTCTCGACTTGCTGGATGTTCCAGCCCTGCGCGCCCGCTTCAAGGTACAGGAGCGCGACTTGCCGACCTTGCATCGCTGGATTGAAGGCGCAGGGATTCGTTGGGGATTGAATGCTGAGCAGCGTGCCGGCCTCGGCTTGCCGTCACACCTGGAACAAAACAGTTGGCGTTTTGGCCTGCGCCGCATGCTGCTCGGTTATGCCGTCGGTAGCGCCGAAGCCTGCGACGGCATTGAGCCGTATGATGAAATTGGCGGTCTGGATGCGGTACTGATCGGCCCGCTCGTGGCTTTGCTGGATGCACTGGAAATTGCCCACCAGGAACTCTCGCAGCCGGCGTTGCCGCAGCAATGGGGTGAGCGGCTGCAGGCATTGGTGCAACTGTTTTTCCTGGCCGAAACCGAACACGACGATTACCTGCTGGCCCAGCTCGAAGAGCTTCGCGAGACCTGGCTCGAAACCTGTGAGCTGGTTGGCCTGCAAGATGCGTTACCGTTGACGGTAGTACGTGAAGCCTGGCTGGCCGGACTTGACCAGGGCAAGCTGTCGCAGCGTTTCCTGGCCGGCGCAGTGAACTTTTGCACTCTGATGCCGATGCGGGCTATCCCGTTCAAGCTGGTATGCCTGCTGGGCATGAACGATGGCGATTACCCGCGTGCGCAACCACCGCTGGATTTCGACTTGATGGGCAGCGACTATCGCCCGGGCGACCGCTCCCGCCGGGAGGATGACCGCTACCTGCTGCTCGAAGCGCTGCTTTCTGCACGCGACCAGCTCTATATCAGTTGGGTCGGACGCAGTATCCGCGACAACAGCGAGCGTCCTGCCTGCGTATTGATCGGTCAGCTGCGTGATCACCTGGCCAGCGGCTGGCAACTGGCAGAGGGTGGCGACTTGCTTGAAGCCATGACCCAAGAGCATCCGCTTCAACCCTTCAGTACCCGCTACTTCCACGAAGGTAATTCCAGCCTGTTCAGCTATGCCCGGGAATGGCAACGTCTGCACGAGCCCCAGCCGACGCCTGTCGCGCCGGGCATCCTGGCGGCGCACGAACAAGAAGAGCCCTTGAACCTGACCCAGTTGCAGGACTTCCTGCGTAACCCTGTACGTCACTTCTTTAGTCAGCGTTTGAAAGTGTTCTTTGAGGCGGCTGAAGTGCCTTTGGCGGATGAAGAACCCTTCGTGCTCGATGCGCTACAGCGTTACACCCTTAGCGACAGCTTGCTCGAAGCCGCACTGGCGCAGCCTGATCAGCTTGAGCAGGCTTTGCATACCCGGGCCCTGCGTTTACAGGGCAGTGGCCTGTTACCCATGGCCGGTTTTGGCGAATGCCTGCAACAAGAACTGATAGAGCCACTTCCCGATGTCCTACAGCGCTATCAGCAATTATTGCTCCTTTGGCCGACGCCGCTTAACAGTGCACTGCCCGTCAGCTTTGAGGCTAACGGCCTGACCCTTGAAGGCTGGCTCGGCAACCTGCACCAGCGCAGTGACAAAGGCTTACTGTCCGTTACCACTATTCCTAACAGCATTGGCGCGATTAAAACCCGTAAATGGCATCGGTTGACCCGGCCCTGGGTCAACCACTTGATTGCCTGCGCCAGTGGCCTGGACATGTCCACAGCCTTGGTCGCCAGCGATGACACCTTGCTGCTCGCGCCTCTGGAGGCAAAACAGGCGAGTGAAATTCTTGGCAATTTGCTGATGGCCTGGAAAGTCGGAATGCGCCGGCCATTGCCCGTTGCAGTCAAAACAGCCTTCGCCTGGCTTGCCCAGTCTGATCCGGCGAAAGCCGATGCGGCGGCACAAAAAGCCTACGAAGGCGACGGCCAGACCAGCGATGGCGAGCGTCGTGAAAGCGCCGCGCTTGCCCGCCAGTTCCCGGATTACGCCGCCTTGATGGCCAGTGAAGAATTTGCAGAGTGGTGCGATGCCCTCTATCGACCACTTTTTGATGCGCCCTGGCGTTCATTAAACAGCGAGGCGTCCCGCTAATGAACGAGCAAAAAACACCCCTGGCTCTGGCCTTTCCCCTACGCGGCAGTCAACTGATCGAGGCCAGCGCGGGTACCGGTAAAACCTTCACCATCTCGGCACTCTATCTGCGTTTGATATTGGGTCATGGCGCAGAGGACTCAGGCTTTGGCCGCGAGTTGTTGCCACCGCAAATCCTGGTTGTGACCTTCACCGATGCGGCTACCAAAGAGCTGCGTGATCGTATCCGCACCCGGCTCGCTGAAGCGGCGCGGTTCTTCCGTGACGAGATCGAAGCACCGGATGCCCTGGTGGCACAACTGCGTGACCAGTTCACGCCCGGGCAATGGGCTGCCTGTGCCGGGCGTCTCGATATCGCCGCACAGTGGATGGACGAAGCAGCCGTTTCGACCATCCACAGTTGGTGCCAGCGGATGCTGCGTGAACATGCCTTCGACAGCGGCAGCCTGTTTACCCAAACCCTGGAAACCGACCACAGCGATTTGCTCGGCGAAGTGCTGCGCGATTACTGGCGACTGTTTTGCTACCCCATGCACGGTGACGCCTTGAACTGGGTGCGTGCCAACTGGAGTGGTCCGGCTGCATTGTTACCGCGGGTTCGAGCGTTGTTCGCCAGCTCGCGGGCGCCGAAAAACCCGGAGCAAACCCCGGCCTCGATAATTGAAGCCTGTTTGCTGGAGCGTCGCGAGGCCCTGTCAAAGCTAAAAACGCCCTGGTTGCAATGGGCCCAGCAGCTGCGTGAAATCTGCCTGCAAGGTGTAGCCGCCAAGGCAGTGGACGGCAGGAAAATGCAGGCCCGTTATTTCGAGCCCTGGTTTGAAAAGCTCAGCGCCTGGGCCGCTGACGACTCTCTGGAGCAGCTGGATCTGGGCACAGGGTTCACTCGCCTGACCCCGGATGGCTTCGCAGAAGCCTGGAAAGGCGAGCCTCCGCAGCATCCGGCGCTGGATGCGATGTCCGGCCTGAAAGCTGCACTTGATGCGTTGCCGACCCCGGACGCTGCAGTCCTGGAACACGCCGCCTATTGGGTGAGCAAACGCTTTGAAGAAGAAAAGCGCCGTCGGGCCGAGATGGGCTTCGACGACATGCTGCTCAGGCTCGACGCTGCGCTGCAGGCCGAAGGCGGCGAACGCCTCGCAACCCTGATTCGTGAACAGTTCCCGGTGGCTCTGATTGACGAGTTTCAGGACACCGACCCGGTGCAGTACCGCATCTTTGAGACCATCTACCGGATCGAAGACAACAGCCCCGACACCGGCCTGTTCCTGATCGGCGATCCGAAACAGGCGATCTATGCCTTTCGCGGTGCCGACATCTACACCTACCTGCGTGCCCGGCACGCCACCAGTGGCCGACTGCATACGCTGGACACCAACTTCCGCTCCAGCCATGTGATGGTCGAAGCGGTGAATCATGTATTCGAGCGGGCCGAGCAACGGGCCACCGGGCGGGGTGCATTTTTGTTCCGTGATGGCCTGGAGAATCCGGTGCCCTTCGTGTCGGTCAAATCCCAGGGCCGTAAAGAAGTCCTGCAACTCGATGGCCAGCCTGTCAGCGCGTTGACCCTTTGGCAGTTGCCCTCCGAGCAGCCGGTATCAGGTGTCATTTATCGCCAGCAACTGGCAGCCGCCTGTGCCAGCCAAATTGTTGAACTGCTCAATGGCGGCCAGCAAGGTCGCTGCGGTTTTGCCCAGGCTGGCAAACCCTTGCGTGCTGTATTGCCGGCGGACATTGCCATTTTGGTCCGTGACGGTAAGGAAGCTCAGGCGGTCAGGCGTGAATTATCGGCACGTGGCGTACGTAGCGTTTACCTGTCTGATAAGGATTCGGTCTACGCCGCGCAGGAAGCTTACGATGTATTAGCCTGGCTCAAGGCCTGTGCCGAGCCGGACGTTGAGCGCCCACTGCGGGCGGCACTGGCCTGCATCACGTTGGACCTGCCACTGATTGAACTTGAACGTCTCAACCAGGATGAGCTGGCCTGGGAATCGCGGGTCATGCAGTTTCGTGGCTACCGCGAAACCTGGCGCAAGCAGGGCGTGCTCGCCATGTTGCGCCGCCTGCTGCATGACTTCGAACTGCCGCAGGCGCTGATTGCCCGTACCGATGGCGAGCGGATCCTGACCAACGTCTTGCACCTGTCCGAATTACTGCAACAGGCCGCCGCCGAACTGGATGGCGAACAGGCACTGATCCGCCACCTGGCCGAGCACCTGGCGTTCTCCGGGCAGGCCGGGGAAGAGCAAATCCTGCGCCTTGAGAGTGACGAACAACTGGTCAAGGTGGTGACCATTCACAAGTCCAAAGGCCTGGAATACCCCTTGGTATTCCTGCCATTTATTTGCTCCACCAAACCGGTGGATGGCAGCCGCTTGCCGCTGCACTATCACGATGGTGCGGGTAACGCGCAGGTGAGTTTAAAAGCCACGCCAGAACTGATAGCCCAGGCGGATGACGAGCGTCTGGCCGAGGACCTGCGTCTGCTCTACGTGGCCCTGACCCGGGCACAGCATGCCTGCTGGCTCGGGGTTGCCGACCTCAAGCGCGGCAACAACAATCGCTCGGTCCTGCATCTTTCAGCGTTAGGCTACCTGCTTGGTGGTGGGGCGATGCTGGTCGAATCCGCCGACCTGGAGCGCTGGCTGACAGACCTGCAACAAGACTGCGCCACCATCCAGCACTTGCCGGTGCCAGCAGCCAGCGAGGCGACATTTTATCCACCGCTCAATCAGGCCTCCTTGCGTAAACCGCTGCTGCCGTCACGTCGGGCAGCGGAGAACTGGTGGATCGCGTCCTACAGCGCATTGCGCATCAGTGACAGCCTCAGCCCGGCCGAGGCGCCTGAAAGCGCCCTGGCGCAAAAGCTGTCGGACGATGAGCGGCTAGACCCGGATGCTCCCCGTGAAGTACCGCTCAGCGGCGGCGACATCCACCGCTTTCCCCGTGGCCCCAATCCCGGAACATTCCTCCATGGACTGCTCGAATGGGCAGGCAGCGAAGGTTTCAAGGCCGACCCGCAGGCAATCCAGGATACCGTGGCGCGGCGTTGCAACCGCCGCGGCTGGCAAGGCTGGATCGAGACGTTGGGTGACTGGTTGCAGCATCTGCAGGATGAGCCACTGCGCCTCAATAACGGCCAGCCGGCGGTGGTCCTTAGCCAGTTGAGCCAGTATCAGATCGAAATGGAATTCTGGTTTGCCAGCCACAAAGTTGATGTCCTGCAACTGGACAAGCTGGTGCGTCAGCACACCCACGACGGTGCCGCGCGTGCGGGTGCGGAGCCGAGCTTGCTCAACGGCATGTTCAAAGGCTTTATCGACCTGACGTTCGAGCACGAAGGGCGCTATTACGTGGCGGACTACAAATCCAACTGGCTGGGCGCCGACGACTCGGCCTACACCGAACAAGCGATGAACGCCTCCATTCTGGATAACCGCTACGACCTGCAATACGTGTTGTACCTGCTGGCCTTGCACCGCCAGCTAAAGGCCCGGTTGCCGGATTACGACTATGACCGGCATATGGGCGGTGCGCTGTATCTGTTCTTGCGCGGTACCCGCTCCCAGGGGCAGGGGGTGTTCTTTACTCGTCCGCCCAGACTATTGATCGAAAGCCTGGACCTGATGTTCCAGGGCAAACCTGCGGCACAGCAAGCTGAGCCGGCATGGGAACAGGGAGTGTTGTTATGAGTCGTTCATTTGCCGAGCTGTTACCCACGCCGTTGACTGCCGAAAGCCTTGCCCGGTTGCAGCCTTTGCGCCGGGCAGAGGACTTGCTGGTACTGCTGGAGCGCTGGGTGGAGCGTGGCTGGCTACGCGCGCTGGATAAAGCGTTCGTCGCATTCTTGTATGAACGCGACCCCCAAAGCGATCCATTGGTACTGCTGGCGGCGGCACTGACCAGCCACCAGCTGGGTCACGGGCACGTGTGTCTGGATCTGTTTGAAACCCTCAAAGAGCCCGATTTCGCGTTGTCCTTGCCACCTGAAGGCGATGTACAAACCGGTGCCATGTTGCTGCCCTCGCAATTGCTCGAGGCGCTGGATGGCGATGCATGGTGCAAGGCCTTGCAGGCCAGCCCGCTGGTCGAGCATGCCGGGCAGTCGTTGGCCGATGCCGCAAGTCGGCCATTGGTGCTGAGTGACCGGCGTCTGTATTTGCGCCGCTACTGGGCTTATGAGCGTCGGATCGACAATGCATTGCGCCAGCGCCTGGCAGCCCCGCAAGCAACCGCAGATGATTTGCCGGCGCGCCTCGACAGCCTGTTCGGCAGCCCGACTGCGAATGCGCCCATTGACTGGCAGAAGCTGGCCTGTGCCCTGGCCACTCGAGGTGCGTTCAGCATCGTCACCGGCGGTCCCGGCACGGGCAAAACCACCACCGTGGTGCGCTTGCTGGCGTTGCTTCAAGCCCCGGCCGTTGAAGCGGGAACGCCTTTGCGGATCCGTCTTGCCGCGCCGACCGGTAAAGCAGCGGCGCGCTTGACCGAGTCCATCAGCCTGCAAGTCAAATCACTGGAAGTGGACGACAAGGTCCGGCAAAAAATCCCCAGCGATGTGACCACTGTTCACCGCTTGCTGGGTAGTCGGCCGGGCACCCGGCACTTCCGTCATCACGCGGCTAATCGCCTGCCGCTGGACGTACTGGTGGTCGACGAAGCCTCGATGATCGACTTGGAAATGATGGCCAACCTGCTCGACGCGCTGCCCGCCCATGCGCGACTGGTGCTGCTGGGGGACAAGGACCAGTTGGCGTCAGTTGAAGCCGGTGCCGTGCTGGGGGATTTGTGCCGCGATGCCGAAGCGGGCTGGTACAGCCCGCAAACACGTGAGTGGCTGGAGCACGTCAGCGGTGAAAGCCTGGCTGCCAGTGACTTGCAACAAGACCTGGACGGCTCTCACCCGCTCGCGCAGCAAGTGGTCATGCTCCGCCATTCACGGCGCTTTGGTGAAGGCAGCGGCATCGGCCGGCTCTCGCGGCTGGTCAACCGTCAGCAGTCCGATGAGGCGCGGGCGTTATTGGCAGCCGGCACCCATGACGACCTTTTTGCATTGCCGCTCAAAGATGAGCAAGACCGCGCTTTTGAGCGTCTGGCGCTGGAAGGGCACGGGGCGCAGGCCAAAGGTTACCGACATTATCTTGACGTGTTGCGCGAGCAACGCCCGGCGGCCGGCATGGGGCTTGAAGACCCTGGTTGGGCTGCGTGGGCAGGCAAGGTGCTGGAGGCGTTTGAAGCGTTTCAAGTGCTGTGTGCAGTGCGCAAAGGTCCGTGGGGCGTTGAAGGTTTGAACCAGCGCATCACCCGGGCCTTGTTCGCCCGCAAGTTGATTGACAGCGATCAGCATTGGTACGAAGGGCGCCCGGTGTTGATGACCCGTAATGATTACGGGCTGGGGCTGATGAATGGCGATATAGGTATCGCCCTCAAGCTTCCCGAGCGCGACGGTCAGTCATCAAGACCTGTGTTGCGTGTAGCGTTCGCTCGTAACGACGGGCAGGGCGGCATTCGTTTTGTGTTGCCAAGCCGGCTCAATGATGTCGAGACGGTGTACGCCATGACGGTGCACAAGTCACAGGGTTCCGAGTTTTCCCATACCGCGCTGGTGCTGCCGCAAGCCTTGAATCCGGTATTGACCAAAGAGCTGATTTACACCGGCATTACTCGGGCCAAACACTGGTTCAGCCTGGTCGAGCCGCGTGCCGGCGTATTCGAAGAAGCCGTACAACGCAAGGTTAAGCGCTTGAGCGGGCTGATGCTGGGGCTGGCTTAGGGAGCGGCCGCCTTAGAGTGTGCAATCTTTGAAAAGTTGGTTTGGATAGGTCGCAGTGTGACGCATATCACGTTTAAGTACGTGCTGTGGTATCGTTGCGGCATTATTCATCCGAAAAATACAGAGACTTCTTGCATGGACGTGGCTGTCTCATCGCCTGAGCAGCGCACTGGGTGGCGGCTACGGCAGCTATCACTTTGCCTGTTACTGTTGAGCGCTCCCTGCCTGGCCCAACCGCAAGTGCCTGTCAACCTGGCTGATCAGCGTGCCAGGGCCGTGACCCAAGTGGTCCTGGGCATCCTCAGCTATGCACGCTGGCCCACCGAACCGGCTCAATTGCAGTTATGCGTGGTTGGCCCCACTGAATACACCGATGACCTGCTTAAAGGCGCTACTCAGTCCAGTGGCAGGCCGGTGCAAGTGCGTCGTGTACTGGCGAGTGATCCTGCAATTGCCCGCGAGTGCAACGCGGTGTATCTGGGCAAGCTAAGTACGACAGAACGTAGTGATGTGTTCGACTCCCTGAACGGACACGCCATCCTGAGCATCAGCGAATACGGTAATCAATGCACCGTCGGCAGTCTGTTTTGCCTGCGAGTTACCGATGACCAGGTGTCGTTTGAAGTTAATCTCGATTCTGTCGCCCGCAGCGGTGTGCGCATCCACCCCAATGTATTGCAACTGTCCCGCCGCCGGGCGGCTCAGCCATGACTCCCTCCAAAGCGCCTGAAAACCGGCGCAGCTTGCGCTCGGTACTGCGGCGCGGCCATTTGGGCGTGGCCTTGGTGGCCGTCACGCTGGCCAGTGCCTCCATGACCCTGCTGGGGGTGCTGGCGCTCAAGGTCTACGCCGATCACAACCTGCACTTGATCGCACGCGCTATCAACTACACGGTGGAAGCCGCTGTGGTGTTTGATGACCGTGTGGCGGCAACCGAAGCGCTGGACCTGATCGCCTCCACTGAAGCGGTCGCCGAGGCGCAGGTCTACACCGCCGACGGGGAATTGCTCGCACACTGGCAGCGTCCGGAAACCGGCGTGCTGGCGACAGTTGAAATGTTACTGGCCGACAGTTTGCTGCAACAGCCGATAAGTGTGCCGGTTGAGCATCAGGGCCGAGAAGTGGGGGTGGTGATACTCAGTGGGCACGGCGCCAATATGTTGCGCTTTTTGCTCAGCGGGTTGCTCGGGGTTTTGCTGTGTACCGCGCTCAGTGCCTGGAGTGCCCTGTACCTTTCACGGCGTCTGCTCGGCGGCATTACCGGGCCCTTGCAGCAGTTGGCCGAAGTGGCCCACGCCGCGCGCAGCGAGCGGGCGTTTGACCGTCGCGTGCCGCCTGCGCATATCGCCGAACTGGACAACCTGGGCAACGACTTCAATGCCTTGCTTGATGAGTTGGAGTCATGGCAGAGCCATTTGCAAAATGAAAACCAGACACTGGCGCACCAGGCCAGCCACGACTCGCTGACCGACCTGCCCAACCGTGCCTATTTTGCAGCGCGGCTGGCGCGGACCTTGCGCTCGCTGAACAAGCCTGTGGACAAGGTCGCCGTGCTGTTTCTCGACAGTGACCGGTTCAAGGACATTAATGACACCTATGGCCATGCCGCAGGTGATGCGGTGCTGGTCGCAGTGGCGACACGGATTCGTGCCCAGTTGCGTGAAGACGATGTAGTGGCGCGTCTGGGCGGCGACGAATTCGCCATATTGCTGACCCCGCTGCACAGAATCGAAGATGCACAACGCATCGCGGACAAAATCATCGCCAGCATGCATGAGCCGATCCGGTTACCGGATCAAAGCCATGTCGTGACTTCGCTCAGTATTGGCATCGCCGTTTACCCCGAACATGGCGCAACGCCGGACACGCTGCTCTGTGCAGCGGATTCGGCGATGTACCAGGCCAAACGCCTCGCCCGAGGCGGGCAACACGTTGCGGAGTTGGAGTCCCCCGCAGCCCAGATATAATCAGGAGCTTGACCCTTCATGCGTGCATTGACCCAGCGTTACCTGCAGTTCTTTAGCGTTGCCTTGTTGTTGGCAACATTGACATTGACCGGCTGCCAGACCGCCCCGCCCAAAGGTCTGACCCCGGCGCAGATAGCGGTACTCAAACAACAGGGCTTTGAACTGACCGATGAAGGGTGGGCGTTTGGTTTGTCAGGCAAAGTACTGTTTGGCAGCGACCTGGAAGTGCTCAACCCGCAAAGTCAGGAAATCGTGGAGCGCATCGGTACTGCCTTGCTCGCTGCGGACATCCAGCGCGTACGGGTTGACGGTCATACCGACTCATCCGGCAAGGAGTCCTACAACGAACAACTTTCCGTGCGCCGTGCCAACAGCGTGGTCAAAGCGCTGACCAAAGTCGGCATGCGGCCTGAGAATATTCAGGTCCGCGGGCTGGGTAGTCGCGTGCCGGTAGCGTCCAACAACACTCGTACCGGGCGCACTGAAAACCGGCGGGTTGCGATTGTGGTGATTGCCGAGTAGCGGCTCAGGTTATCGCCCCGGTTTTTTTTCTGTCATCACTGTGAAATGAGTTGGCTGCGTGTCTGAAAAAAACCGGGGTTTTGTCAGCGCAGCTCATCGCCTCATCAAGTGGGCCGCCACTTACTTATCAATCTTCAGCCGCTTGCTGATGGGTTCGAATTCACTTGTGGCATTGCGTTTGACCGGGTCCGGTTGCCCGTCGTCAATGGCTTTCCAGTAAGACCATGGAACATTGCCAGTTCCGAGCTCGTAATCCATGCCGTCCCAGCTGTCCTCGCGAAAGCTGTAAAACGCCCAGTGCACCTTGGCAGCCTCAAGTGTGGTGAGCACATCCTCAAGATACTGTTGGCAGCCCGGTAATTTACGCATGCATCCGAACTCTCCGGCTACCAGCCGGTTGGTAGGTATTGCATGCTGCTCGGCCCAGTCAAGTGGCTGCTGAAGATAGCTCTGGACCTGCTTCGTGTCCCACTGTTGCATGCCCGCAGCAAATGGCACTACGCCTGGATAGGTATGAGGTTTATCGCTTAGCAAGTTGGGGGCGCTGGTTGCCGCATAGGGTTCATACATGTGAAAGCTATACAGCACACGGGTATCAGCCAATGGCGCTGGCCAATATGAGAACGCATCGGCAGCGGCGTACCAGCCGGCGTCGACCATGACCGGCGTGAGCTGATCGACTTCGCGAATGGCGTTAATGATGGATGTGTAAAACTCGGGCAAATCACGGGCGGTGCCAGCATTTTTTTCATACCAGTCCCGCATCTTTGCAGCATCGGCATGCTCTGCCACTCCTCCCAGCTTTTCCGGCGCCGGCTCGTTGATCAAGTTGTAGGCCGCAACGGCCGGATGATCCTTTAGCGCCGCAGCGAGATCGCGCCAAAACGCAGCACTTTGTGCCCAGAACTCCTTGTCTTGCCACAACCGGTCATCAAAGCGATCACCATTGTTTTGCGCCCAGCGCATGCCCGGCAGCGAAAGGGGAGTGATCACCACTTTGAGACCCGCAACATGTGCCCGGTCCAGCGCAGCTTTCAACTGCTCCAGATCCTTCTCAACCAGCCCCTTGTAGTGGTCGGCATTGCCCAGGAGGAAGTCCCGTTCTGCCGGCTGCCATTTGTCATAGGACAGGCGCACCCAGCTCGCACCATAGTCCTGCAGAGCGTCGAAGTAGGCTTGATCGGGCGGGAGTCGATTGAAACTGTTTCCTCCACGCTCAGGCTTTTCCCAGAAGGAAATCAGGTCCGCGGCACCGGCACCGCCAGACAGTACACCCAGTAACAAAAGGGAGGGGATCGTCCTGAATTTCATGGCGGTCTCTGCTCGGAGGCTGCGGGACGGGAACCGGATTATTCATTAGAAGCCAGTAGCGTTTTCTAACACCGGGGTGCATGTCCCGCGCTGGTCGCCTGCGTAAAGCACGCAAAGGCTGCAGCCCGGGGACATGTTCAGGGTCTAGGCGATCAACTCGACTTTGCCACTGTCGAGTTTGTAGATGCCACCCACGATGGCCAGCTTGCCCTTGGCCAGCGCGTCGGCCAGCAGGCTTGATTCGCTCTTGAGGCGGGCCACCGTGTCTTTGACGTTTTGCGCGATAGAGTTGTCCAGCAGCACTCCGGGCATGGTTAAGACCTTTGCGACCGATGGCTTGATGGCATCCGCCAGGCCTTGAATATGCCCAGGAAACTTCGCGCCATCTTTTTGTGCCTTGACGCCGGCAGAGACAGCCCCGCAACTGTCGTGGCCCAGCACCAGGATCAAGGGTGTTTCCAGTACTGCCACGGCGTACTCAAGGCTTGCCAGGCCATCGGAAGTCACGAAGTTGCCAGCTACTCGCACCGCGAAAAGGTCGCCTCGAGCGGTGTCGAATGCATACTCCGGAGCGATTCTCGAATCGGCGCAACCCAGTACGGCTGCATAAGGATTTTGGCCGTTGACCAGCGCTTCACGCTCTGTCAGGAAGTCATGGCGTCGGGTCACGCCATTAGCGTAACGGGCGTTACCTGCCATCAGGCGGGTCAATGCCTGTTGCGGGTCAAGTTTGTTCTGCGGTTTAGGGAGAGGGCCGTCGCTGGCCGCTTGCGCCAGTTGCGCGGGCAGCACGCCGGCCAGCATCAGCGCGCCGGCACCGCCCCCGGCCAGCCGGAGGAAATTGCGGCGATGATTGATGGTGGGCACAGGGGATGGCTCGCTTGTTTTGCACATAGGCTGGAACACTCTTGGTCATTGACGCCATGGCTCCTCGGCTCATCGATGGTCGGAGGCTGGCAGGTGGAATTTGGCCGGACGCGAAGAGTAGGAGGGGGTAGTGGATTGGAGATATGGGATTTATCCGAAAAGCAGGGCTGGTTAATCAGCGCTTGTGCGTCTTTTTGTGACTGTAACCTTGGTAAACATTCAGCAAGTCATTACTGCCATTAGTACCGGTGCAGCAACGGATGCCCGTCACTGCTTTAAATTGCCAAGCCACTTCTGCGGTCGACATGCTGCGACTGTTTGAATGCTGAGTAGCAGTCAGTCGGCAAAGCGCATCTTTTGAGTTTCCCCCAGCAACAGTGACGCATTCAGCTCCGTCACTTCACGGATGTAATCCCACAGCAAAGTGATGCGTTTCAACTTCCTGAGATCCTCGCGGCAGTACATCCAGAACTGGCGTGTCAGGTTGATCTCGTCCGGCAATACCGGCAGCAAACGCGGGTCTTGAGCCGCTAAAAAGCACGGCAGGATTGCCAGCGCGCGACCTTGTTGCGCCGCTACGAACTGCGCGATCACGCTGGTGCTGCGCAGATTGGCGCTGGCGCCGGGCAGCACATTGGCCAGGTACAGCAACTCTGAGCTGAACGCCAGATCGTCGACGTAACTGATAAACGGGTGATCCACCAGGTCGGCCGCCCGGTGAATCGGCGGGTGCTGGTCCAGGTATTCCTGGGTGGCAAATAGCTGCAGCCGGTAGTCACAGAGCTTACAGCACACGTACGGCCCGTGTTCCGGGCGCTCCAGGGCTATCACGATGTCCGCTTCGCGCTTGGACAGGCTGATGAAGTGCGGTAGCGGCAGGATGTCCACCGATATGGCCGGGTACGCATCTACAAAGTGGCTCAGCTGAGGGGTAATAAAAAAGCTCCCGAAACCCTCCGTACACCCCATCCGCACATGCCCCGACAGCGCCACGCCCGAGCCCGAAACCTGCTCGCAGGCCATATGCAACGTACTCTCGATGGACTCGGCATAGCCCAGCAAACGCTGGCCCTCAGGGGTCAGGGTGAAGCCATTGGTACGTGATTTTTCGAACAGCAAGGTACCGAGTGCGGCCTCCAGCGAGCTGATGCGCCGTGACACGGTGGTGTAGTCGACCGCCAGGCGCTTGGCGGCGCTACTGGCCTTGCGGGTGCGGGCTACCTCGAGGAAAAACTTCAGGTCGTCCCAGTTCAGTGCACTTAACGATGTGATGTTTTTTTGCATGTTAGACCGGCTTTTATGTGCGTTCTTATTAGAAGAACGCACACCTATACTCCAAAAACAGCCCTGCGACCAATCCGGGCGCACCGGTGCACCACTTAATCTGTAGGAGCGAGCTTGCTCGCGAGCAAGCTCGCTCCTACAGATTGGCGTAATCGGACATAAAAATAATTTCGGAGACTTCCATGAACGTTTCTACGACCCCGTACCAAAATGCCCGACTGCTGATTGATGGCGAATGGATCGAGTCACAGACCACCGAGTGGCACGACATCGTCAACCCGGCAACTCAGCAGGTACTGGCCAAAGTCCCTTTCGCCACCCCCGATGAAGTCAACGCCGCCATTGCTGCTGCGCAACGCGCCTTCCAGACCTGGAAGCTGACGCCGATCGGCGCGCGGATGCGCATCATGCTCAAGTTGCAGGCGCTGATTCGTGAACACTCAAAGCGCATCGCCACCGTTCTCAGTGCCGAGCAGGGCAAAACCATTGCCGACGCAGAAGGCGATATTTTCCGTGGCCTGGAAGTTGTCGAGCACGCGTGCTCTATCGGCACCCTGCAGATGGGCGAGTTCGCGGAAAACGTTGCGAGCGGGGTGGATACCTACACCTTGCGTCAACCTATCGGCGTCTGTGCAGGCATTACGCCTTTCAACTTCCCGGCAATGATCCCGCTGTGGATGTTCCCGATGGCCATTGCCTGCGGTAACACCTTCGTACTCAAACCTTCCGAGCAAGACCCGCTGTCGACCCTGATGCTGGTCGAACTGGCCCTTGAGGCCGGGGTTCCGCCGGGTGTGCTCAACGTGGTCCATGGCGGTAAGGACGTGGTGGACGCGCTCTGCACCCACACCGATATCAAGGCGGTGTCGTTCGTCGGTTCAACCGCCGTGGGCACCCACGTATATGACCTGGCAGGCCGCCACGGCAAGCGCGTGCAATCCATGATGGGCGCCAAAAACCACGCGGTGGTGCTGCCCGACGCCAATCGCCAGCAAACCCTGAACGCGCTGGTCGGCGCCGGTTTCGGTGCTGCCGGCCAACGCTGCATGGCCACCTCGGTGGTGGTGCTGGTGGGCGCGGCCAAACAATGGCTGCCGGACCTCAAGGCACTGGCGCAAAAGCTCAAGGTCAATGCGGGCAGCGAGGCGGGCACTGATGTCGGCCCGGTCATTTCCAAGCGTGCCAAAGAGCGCGTGCTGGGGCTGATTGAAAGCGGGATCAAAGAAGGCGCGGTGCTGGAACTCGATGGTCGCAACATCAAGGTGCCGGGTTTCGAGCAAGGCAACTTCGTGGGCCCGACCCTGTTCTCGGGTGTCACCACCGACATGCAGATATACACCCAGGAAATCTTCGGCCCGGTACTGGTGGTGATTGAAGTCGACACCCTCGACCAGGCCATTGCGCTGGTCAACGCCAACCCGTTCGGCAATGGCACCGGCCTGTTTACCCAAAGCGGTGCGGCGGCGCGAAAATTCCAGAACGAAATTGATGTGGGCCAGGTCGGCATCAACATTCCGATCCCGGTACCGGTCCCGTTCTTCAGCTTCACCGGTTCGCGCGGCTCCAAACTTGGCGATCTGGGTCCGTACGGCAAGCAAGTCGTGCAGTTCTATACTCAGACCAAGACCGTCACCAGTCGCTGGTTCGACGACGACAGCGTGAATGATGGCGTCAACACCACCATCAATCTTCGTTAAGGGCACAGACCATGAACATTGCATTTATCGGCCTGGGCAACATGGGCGCACCGATGGCGCGCAACCTGCTCAAGGCCGGGCATTCGTTGAACCTGTTTGATCTGAACAAGGACATCCTGGCTGAGCTTTCAGCTCTGGGCGGCCACATTAGCGCTTCGCCCCGCGAGGCGGCAAAAGGTACAGAACTGGTGATTACCATGTTGCCGGCCGCCGCCCATGTGCGCAGTGTGTGGCTGGGTGAGGACGGGGTGCTGGCCGGTATCGGCGAAGGTGTGCCGGCGGTGGATTGCAGCACCATTGACCCGCAAACCGCCCGCGATGTGGCTGGCGCAGCGGCCAGACAAGGCGTGCAAATGGCCGATGCCCCGGTGTCCGGCGGCACCGGCGGGGCGCAAGCGGGCACCCTGACCTTTATGGTCGGCGCCACTCAGGCTCTGTTCGATACGCTGCACCCGGTCCTTTCGCAAATGGGCCGCAACATAGTCCATTGCGGGGATGTGGGCACCGGCCAAGTGGCTAAAATCTGCAACAACCTGCTGCTTGGCATCTCCATGGTCGGTGTCAGTGAAGCCATGGCTTTGGGCGCGGCACTGGGCATCGACAGTGAAGTGCTGGCAGGCGTGATCAACAGTTCCACCGGCCGCTGCTGGAGTTCCGAAGTCTACAACCCGTGGCCGGGCATTGTGGCAACCGCACCTGCTTCGCGCGGCTACACCGGAGGCTTTGGTGCCGAACTGATGCTCAAGGATCTGGGGCTGGCCACCGAAGCTGCACGTCAGGCGCATCAGCCCGTAGTCATGGGGGCCGTGGCGCAACAGTTGTATCAGGCCATGAGTTTGCGCGGAGAAGGCGGCAAGGACTTCTCGGCCATCATTAACAGCTATCGCAAGCCCGAATAGGGCATTTGCGGGAGTCCGCGTCGGGCGGACTCCCGGTTTTTTGCGGGGTGTCAGTCAGGCAAAGACAAAATACTTGCGCACCGTTTCAACCACTTCCCATGTGCCTTTCATACCCGGCTCCACCACAAAGATGTCCCCGGCCCGCAGATGGATCGGTTCTTTGCCCTCAGGGGTAATGATGCAGTAGCCCTCACGGAAGTCGCAGTATTCCCACTTCACGTATTCCACGTACCACTTGCCGGGCGTGCAAATCCACGTGCCCATGATCTTGCTGCCGTCTTCGCTGGTGTACGCGTTGAGGTTCACGGTGTGCGGGTCGCCTTCAAGCTTTTCCCATTTGCAGGCATCAAGCACGGGCAGGGGATGGGTATCGCGAAGCACGGTAATTGGCGCAGACATAAGAACTCCGGTGATGGACAAGGTACAAACCTCACCCTAACCGGCACCGGGTTGTGGCAGATGCCTGGTTCCGACCCCCAGTGACTCGATTACGCAGCCCCCGGATACGCAAAAGCCCCGGCACTTGATACAAGGACCGGGGCTTTTGTGGGTCAGATCAGCGCGGGTTTGCCAATGCTTTGCCAGTACGCAGGCGCACCCGATAGAACCCGTAAAGGATCAGCAGCCACACCGGGATCGCGTACACCGAAGCGCGTACATCGGGGATCATCCAGATCACCGAGACGATGGTGGCCATGAACACCAGGCACAGGATGTTGCTGAACGGGAACCAGAACGCTTTGAACGAAGGCTTCACACCCTGTACCGCCATGGCCTTGCGGAACTTGATATGGGTGAGGCTGATCAGCGCCCAGTTGATCATCAACGAGGCGACCACCAGTGCGAACAGCAACTCCAGTGCCTTGTGCGGCGCCACGTAGTTGACCACCACGCACAGCAAGGTCACCAGTGCCGACACCCCCAGTGCCCGCAATGGCACACCGTTTTTGGTCAGCTTCATCAGCGCCTTGGGTGCATCGCCCTGTTCAGCCAGGCCGAAGAGCATGCGGCTGTTGCAGTAAACGCCGCTGTTGTAGACCGACAGCGCGGCTGTCAGCACCACAAAGTTGAGGATCTGGGCTGCGGTATTGCTGCCGATCAATGCAAAAATCTGCACAAACGGGCTGCTGCCGTACGCATCGCCTCCAGCGCCCAGCGTCACCAGCAACTGGTCCCACGGGTACAGCGCCAACAGGACCGTCAGTGCGCCGACGTAGAAAATCAGAATCCGGTACACCACCTGGTTGATGGCCTTGGGGATCACTTTTTTCGGTTCACTGGCCTCGGCGGCGGTGATGCCCACCAGCTCCAGGCCACCGAAGGAGAACATGATAAAGGCCATTGCCATCAGCAGGCCGGTGCCGCCATTGGGGAAGAATCCACCGTGGCTCCACAGGTTGCTAAACGACGCCTGGGAGCCGCCGGTGCCGCTGATCAGCAGGTAGCAACCGAGCACGATCATGCCGACAATCGCCACCACCTTGATGATCGCGAACCAGAATTCCATCTCGCCGAAGACCTTCACGTTCAGGGTGTTGATCAGGTTGACCAGCACAAAGAACACGACGGCACTGATCCAGGTCGGCACCTCGGGCCACCAGAACTGGATGTATTTGCCGACCGCAGTCAGCTCGGCCATGCCCACCAGCACGTACAGCACCCAATAGTTCCAGCCCGACAAGAACCCTGCATAGCCGCCCCAGTATTTATGGGCAAAGTGGCTGAACGAGCCAGCGACGGGCTCTTCGACAATCATCTCGCCGAGCTGGCGCATGATCAGAAACGCGATAAAACCGGCAATCGCATAACCGAGAATCATCGACGGGCCTGCCGACTTGAGCACGCCGGCCGAGCCCAGAAACAGCCCCGTACCGATAGCGCCGCCCAAGGCAATCAGCTGGATATGGCGATTTTTCAAACCGCGTTTGAGTGTGACCGGAGGGGAATTAGCGTCAGCCATCGGGTGCCTTGTGGGTGGTTATTCTCAATGTTGATCAAATCAACGGGGCGCCGGGCGCCACGTCGGTTCAGCAAGACGCGGATATTACTCTTGGTAAAAATTCAGGCATACAGGCGTAAACGACTCTAAGACAATTCTTAACAGCAATTGGCCGAAAGCGCCTCAAGCAGGGTTCTGGCATAGCTTGGCAACTGTTCAAAGGAACGGGCGCACAGCAGCAGTTTGCGGTCTGCCCACGGCTCATTCAGGCTCACCACCTTAAACGTGCGCGGTGCTTGCCAGCGTTCGATGGTGGCTTTGGGCACGATGCCCAGCCCGGCGCCCCGGGCGACCATGCGCAACACGCCGTCAAAACCTTCGGCACGGATTCGGACCTGCATGCGAAGACCGCAGTGCAACGCCTGTTCTTCCAGGTAAACCGCCAGTGCGCTGCAGGCTGAAAGCCCGACATAGGGGTGGCTCAGGGTGTCGCCGAATCTGAGCGCCGGAATGCGGATCAGCGGGTGCTCCAGCGGTATCGCCAGCACCAGCGGATCATCGCGAAACGCCCGGGTTTGCAGACCCCGGGTATCCACCGCATTGGAAATGACGCCGATATCGGCGGCGTCCTGGCGCAGGGCGTGGGTGATACGCAGGCTGGTCAATTCCTGCTGGTCGACGCTGATGTTGGGATGCAGGCGTACAAAATCGGCCAGCAACTCGGGCAGGTATTCGGTCAGTGCCGCGGTATTGCAGAGCAGGCGTACCTGACCTTTAAAGCCTTGAGCGTACTCGGCCAGATCGTGGTTCATGCGCTCCACCTGTTGCAGCAACAGCCGGGCATGTTGGGCCAGCGCCTGTCCTGCGGGCGTCGGGCTGACCCCGCGTCGACTGCGCTGCAGGAATTCGACCCCCAGCGCCGCCTCCATAGCCCTGATCCGCGCACTGGCGGCGGCCAGCGACAAATGGCTGAGAGCGGCGCCGGCGGTGATGCTGCCGGTCTGCAGGCAATTGAGGTACAGCCGTAAATCCACCAAATCGAAATGCATAAGCCTCCCTGTCACACACCTTGGGGGCGGGCTTGCCCGCGATTCAGCCCCCCGGTCTTGCTGGCGCGCTGCATTGATAGATATGCCTCTTGCTGTGCAAGAGGCTGGCTCAGTATATGGCGCATTTTCAAGCCCGGTACCTTGGCCCAGCATAGGCCCATGAAAACCCTGATCGAGTTCTACCAACATCTAGGCTTGCTTGTGTCGCTGCTGGTGCTGGTCACATTTTTACTGGCTGGCACGGTCAAGGGCGTGATTGGCCTCGGCTTGCCCACGGTGGCAATGGGCTTGCTGGGCCTGGCTATTGCTCCGGCGCAGGCTGCGGCGTTGCTGATCATTCCCTCGATAGTTACCAACACCTGGCAACTGGTTGCGGGCGGGCAGTTGCGCGGGCTCATAAAGCGCCTGTGGCCCATGCAACTGGGGATTTTTCTGGGCACCGGCCTGGGCATGCTTTGGCTGAGTAGCGATGGCGGCAGTTGGGTGGTCCGGGCTTTGGGTGCGGCTTTGTTGCTGTATGCCTTGAGTGGCCTGTTGCTACCCGTGCTGCGGGTCGCGCCTGCCGCCGAACACTGGTTGGGGCCAGCATGCGGGCTGATCACCGGAATCATTACCTCGGCCACCGGTGTGTTTGTGATCCCGGCCGTGCCGTATCTGCAGGCCCTGGGCTTTAGCAAGAACCAGTTGGTACAGGCCTTGGGATTGTCGTTCAGCGTCTCCACATTGGCCCTGGCTGCCGGTCTTTACTGGCGCGGCAATCTGGGGGGCGGCGAGCTTAATGCTTCATTGCTGGCGCTGCTGCCCGCGATGCTCGGCATGTGGCTGGGGCAATGGTTGCGCCGGCGCATCAGCGCCACATTGTTCAAACGTGTGTTTTTTATCGGTATGGCGCTGCTGGGTGTGCACCTGCTGATCGGTGGCTAAAGTTTTTCAGCAACAATCTGGCAGTTATTCGTGCTGCTTAGGCAAAGGTGATTTGCTTGATTGCGGGTTTTTCCCCGGGGCAGTGATCGATACCCTGCCAGGTATTGAATCTTTAACACCCGAAGGCAGCTCAACAGCGCTGAGGGTTAATCCCGAATGAGGCTGATGATGAAAAAAATACTCTTGCTTAATGGTGCCAAAAAATTTGCACATTCCGATGGTCGCTACAACCTGACCATGCACGACACTGCACTGGCCTTTTTCGATCGCCAAGGCTTCGAAGTCAAAGTGACCCACATCGATGAGGGTTACGACATAGCCGAGGAAGTCGAAAAATTCCTGTGGGCCGACGTGATCATTTATCAAATGCCGGGCTGGTGGATGGGCGCACCCTGGATCGTTAAAAAATACATCGACGAAGTTTTCACCGAAGGTCACGGCAAGCTCTACGCCAGCGACGGCCGTACCCGTTCCGACGCCTCGCAACGTTATGGCAGCGGTGGTTTGATTCACGGCAAAAAATACATGTTGTCGCTGACCTGGAACGCCCCGCAGCAAGCGTTCGATGATCCGGCCGACTTCTTTGAAGGCAAAGGTGTGGACGCGGTGTACTTCCCGTTCCACAAGGCCAACGAGTTCCTCGGCATGACCGCCTTGCCGACCTTCCTGTGTGTCGACGTAATGAAACGTCCGCAACCGCAAGAAGATGCCGCCCGTTATGAGCAACACCTGAAACAAGTGTTCGGCATGTAACGCCTGCAGTACCGTAATCGCTGACTCGCTTTGCGAAACAAAGGCTCGTAGCCTCGCTTCGCGAGTCAGCGACTACGCTGCAGGCAGTTACCAATGAGGGACATCTGTGAAAGCCAGATCCGATGAGCTGCAAATTTTTGTTTCGGTGATTGAGTGCGGCTCCATTTCCGCTGCTGCCGAACAAGCCGGGCAAACCCCTTCGGCCGTGAGTCGTACGTTGTCACGGCTTGAGGCCAAGCTCGAAACCACCTTGATCAACCGCACCACGCGGCGCATGGACCTGACCGAAGAAGGCAAGTTTTTCTTTGAACGGGCCAAGCTGATCCTGGCGCAAATGGAGGAACTTGAAGAGCGTTTGAGTTCGCACCAGCGCACGCCGTCCGGGCGCCTGCGGATCAATGCCGCCTCACCGTTCATGCTGCATGCCATCGTGCCGTACGTCAGCGAATTCCGAACGCTTTACCCCGAGATTCAGCTGGAGCTCAACAGCAACGATCTGATCATCGACTTGCTGGAGCAAAGCACCGACATCGCGATCCGTATCGGCACCCTGGCCGACTCCACCTTGCACGCCCGTTCATTGGGCTGCAGCCCCTTGAGCATCCTCGCCAGCCCTGACTACATCGCCCGGCACGGCGCACCCGCCAGCGTTGCAGATCTGGCCCGTCACACCCTGATCGGCTTTACCCAAAATGACGGTTTGAACCAATGGCCGTTGCGTTATGCACAGGGCGATCGCTGGGCCATCGAGCCCGAAATCAGCGCTTCCAGCGGCGAGACGGTGCGCCACCTGGCGCTGCAAGGGCAGGGCATCGCCTGCCTGTCGCACTTCATGACCCATGAAGACGTCAAGGCCGGGCGCCTGCAAGTGGTGCTCGAGGAGTTCAACAGCGGCTACCGCCAGCCGATTAACGCCGTGTACTACCGTAACTCGCAGCTGGCGCTGCGGATTCAGTGCTTTCTGGACTTCATCCAGGACAAGCTCGCCAGCTATGCAGTGCCGTACTTCAAGGGGTAATTCCCCGCTGACTCGTGATCTGCGCGCAAGACTGAATTGGCCCGCAGCGGGTTTTTCTGCTGCCTTCACTCTCCGATACTGGGTCCATCACTTATTCACGCGGGAGTCATTCCATGAAAGTTTTTGTTACCGGCGCAGCAGGTTTTATCGGCGGTTCAATTGCCACTGCTCTGGTCAAGGCCGGGCATCAGGTCACGGGCCTGGTACGCAGCACGGATCAGGAGCAGGAAATGCTCGCCCTGGGCATCACTCCGGTGCTGGGTTCTCTGGATGACAGCGACTTGCTCGCGCAACAGGCCAGCCAGGCGGATGCCGTGATCAACGCGGCCAGCAGCGACCATCGGGGCGCTGTCGAAGCCTTGATCAAAGCCCTTCGTGGCACAGGCAAAGTGTTGTTGCACACTAGCGGTTCGAGCATTGTTGGCGACGCGTCGGGTGGCAAGGCCAGCGAGGTCATTTACTACGAAGGCCAGTTGCCCGAGCCGACTGTGGACAAGGCGGCGCGGGTTGCCATCGACACCCTGGTGCTGGCGGCGGCTCACGACAATGTGCGCTCGGCAGTCATCTGCAACACCCTGATTTACGGCCACAGCCTGGGTGTAAAACGCGACAGCGTGCAACTGCCGCGCCTGCTCAAACAGGCGCGTAAAAGCGCAGTCGTGCGCCATGTGGGGCTGGGACAAAACATCTGGTCCAACGTGCATATCGAAGACGTTGTGGCGTTGTACCTGCTGGCGCTGGAAAAGACCCCGGCCGGGACGTTCTACTTTGTTGAAAGCGGCGAAGCGTCGTTTCGCGACATGAGCAACGCCATCGCCCGGGTGCTGGGTCTGGGCGAAGCCCACGACTGGCCACTGGCCGAAGCTGAAGCCGAATGGGGCTATGAAATGGCCAACTACGGCCTGGGCTCCAACAGCCGCGTACGCGGTAAAAATGCCCGTGAACTGCTGGGCTGGGTACCTAAACGCACCTGCGTGGTGGAGTGGATCAAAAACGAAATGCTGTAACCCCAGATCCTGATTGCGCATCGCTGACCCTGTAGGCGCAAGCGTGCTCGCGCCTACAGTTTTCAGATTGGTTTTCGGTTTGTGCACCGGCCCGCACATTTACTTTTGTTGTTTGAAAACGTTACTGAAATCAGACAAGGTTCGGCATCGTTCTATAAAAACAAAAGGAAGTACCAATGCGTGTTGTATGGTTCAAAACCCTGGCCTTGACGGCTGCCATCGCAGCCAGCTCTTCAGCGTTTGCCGTCACGCTGGAAGGCGGGGCAGTGGCGGCACCGGATCAATACGGTGCTGAAGTCGCGGCGCAAATTCTCAAAAAAGGCGGCAATGCCGTCGACGCAGCGGTCGCTACCGCGTTCACTCTGGCCGTGACTTACCCCGAAGCCGGGAACATTGGTGGCGGTGGTTTCATGACCCTGTTTATCGATGGCAAACCCTACTTCCTCGACTATCGTGAAACGGCGCCCAAGGCTGCCAGCCGCGACATGTACCTCAATGACAAGGGCGAAATCATCGAGAACCTGAGCCTGGTTGGCTCGCGCGCTGCTGGCGTGCCGGGTACGGTGATGGGCTTGTGGGAGGTGCATCAGCGTTTTGGCAAATTGCCATGGAGCGAGCTGCTGACCCCGGCCGTGGGTTATGCAAAAAACGGTTTCAAGGTGGCCGGTCAGCAATATCAATACCGCGAAGATGCCCTGGCCCTGTTTAACGGCACCACCAATTTCAGCGACTATTTCGGCACCATGAAGCCTGGCGAGACCTTCAAGCAGCCAGAGCTGGCCGCCACCCTGGAGCGCATTGCCGACCAGGGCGCCAAAGACTTCTACCAGGGCAAGACTGCCGACCTGCTGGTCGCTCAAATGCAGCAGGACAAAGGCCTGATCACCAAAGAAGATCTCAATGACTACAAGGTCAACTGGCGTGAGCCGATGCGGGTCGATTTTCGCGGCAACACCTTGTACACCGCACCACTGCCGAGCTCTGGCGGTATCGCGCTGGCGCAACTGATCGGCATCAAGGAAGACCGTGCGGCGGACTTCAAAGGCGTGGAGCTGAACTCGGCACCTTACATCCACCTGTTGGCTGAAATTGAAAAGCGCGTGTTTGCCGACCGTGCCGATTACCTCGGCGATCCGGATTTCGGCAAGATGCCGGTGGCTGAATTGACCGACCCGGCCTACATCGCCAAGCGGGCGAAAGAAGTGAACCCGCAAGCGATTTCGACAACGGCCAACGTCAAGCCAGGCCTGGAACCGCATCAGACCACGCACTTCTCCATCGTCGATAAACAAGGCAACGCTGTCAGCAACACCTACACCCTGAACTGGGATTACGGCAACGGGGTTGTGGTTAAAGGTGCGGGCTTCCTGCTCAACGACGAAATGGACGACTTCAGCTCCAAGCCGGGGGTTGCCAATGCCTTTGGTGTGGTCGGCGGCAATGCCAACGCCATCGAGCCGGGCAAGCGCATGCTGTCGTCGATGAGCCCAAGCCTGGTGACCCGCGACGGTCAGGTCACTCTGGTGCTCGGTACGCCGGGTGGTTCGCGGATCTTCACCTCGATCTTCCAGGTGCTGAACAATATCTACGACTACAACCTGGCGCTGGAAAAAGCCGTTTCCGCGCAGCGCGTGCATCACCAGTTGCTGCCTAAAGACACGATCTACTACGACGCCTACGCGCCACTCACCGGCAACGTGGCCGACGAGCTGAAAACCATGGGCTACACCCTGGAAGATCAGGGCTGGAACATGGGCGATATTCAGGCGATCCGGGTTAACGGCACTCAGCTGGAAACCGCCTCTGACCCCCGTGGTCGCGGGGTTGGCAGGGTTGTGAAGTAAGAACGCCCTGAAAAACCTGTAGGAGCGAGCTTGCTCGCGAGCTCTGCGCTGAAAAGCTCGCTCCTACGGTTATCCCGCCTCTTCGCAATTTGTTACCATTCGTTTCTCGATATTCCCTCCGCTTTCCCCGCCCCGAATTTTAGGTACGCCATGAAACTCACACGTCTGCGCGCTGATGTCCTGGCCGGACTCACGACGTCGTTCGCCCTGCTGCCCGAGTGCATTGCTTTCGCCCTGGTTGCCCACCTCAATCCGTTGATGGGGCTGTACGGGGCGTTCATCATTTGCACCCTTACCGCGCTCTTCGGCGGACGGCCGGGCATGGTATCCGGCGCTGCCGGCTCCATGGCCGTGGTGATTGTCGCGCTGGTGGTGCAACAGGGCGTGCAATACCTGCTGGCCACGGTGCTGCTGGGCGGGCTGATCATGCTGGCGTTCGGGCTGCTCAGGCTCGGCAAGCTGGTGCGCATGGTGCCGCACTCGGTGATGCTGGGTTTCGTCAACGGCCTGGCGATCATCATTGCCATGGCCCAACTGGATCATTTCAAGGATGGTGCAACCTGGCTGACCGGCGCGCCGTTGTACCTGATGATCGGGCTGGTGGCGCTGACCATGGCCATCGTCTATTGGCTGCCCCGGGTGACCCGCGCCGCGCCGCCGGCCCTGGTGGCAATCCTGGGGGTGGGGCTGGCGGTCTGGCTGTTGGGGTTGCCGACCCGCACCCTGGGTGACATGGCGCACATTGCCGGTGGCTTGCCGACGTTCAGTCTGCCCGATATCCCGTGGAGCCTTGAAACCCTGCGCATCATCGCGCCCTACGCCATCGTGATGGCGCTGGTCGGCCTGCTGGAAACCCTGCTGACCCTGAACCTGACCGATGAAATTACCGAGAGCCGTGGCTTCCCGGACCGCGAGTGCGTGGCCTTGGGGGCCGCGAACATGGTGTCAGGGGTGTTTGGCGGCATGGGCGGCTGCGCAATGATCGGCCAGACCGTGGTTAACCTCAGCTCCGGCGGGCGCGGTCGATTGTCCGGGGTAACGGCGGGGCTCATGATCCTGATGTTCATACTGTTTCTGTCGCCGTTTATCGAGCGCATTCCGCTGGCCGCGCTGGTTGGCGTGATGTTCGTGGTCTCGCAGCAGACCTTTGCCTGGGCTTCATTACGGGTCTTGAACAAGGTGCCGCTCAACGATGTACTGGTGATCATCGCGGTAACGGTGATTACCGTGTTCACCGATCTGGCCGTCGCCGTGCTGTGCGGAGTGATCATTGCGGCACTCAATTTTGCCTGGCAGCAAGCGCGACAGCTGTACGCCGACACGTATCTTGAGAGTGACGGCAGCAAGCTGTACCGGGTTCACGGCACGCTGTTTTTTGCTTCGACGGCGGCCTTTCTCAAACAGTTCGACCCTGCCGGCGACCCTGCCAAAGTGACCCTTGATTGCAGCCATCTGAGCTTTGTCGACTACTCGGCGATTGCCGCGCTGGACACCCTGCGCGAGCGTTACAGAAAAGCGGACAAGCACCTGCGGGTCCTGCATTTGTCCGAGCGCAGCAAAAAACTGCTCAAGCGCGCGCGGGTACACCACGAGTAATCCAGGAACGACAGCGACGATGTCTATCCGGCATAACGGGTTGCCCGCATCGCTGGCAAGCCAGCGCCCACACTATCCGCGGTAGCCACTACACCCCCTGTAGGAGCGAGCTTGCTCGCGAGCCTTTCCGACAGCTCGCGAGCAAGCTCGCTCCTACGGACCCGGTCCCGATCAATGAAAATTCGCCCCTGTGATTTTCATTTGTGCTGTTCGCTCATGCCTGTGTGCGACAGCACATGTCACTGCGCGAAAGTTATTTTCATAAAGATTGTCAAATCGCCCTGGTAATGCTTTTTGAGTTTCAAGACAACTCAAGAACTATTGCCGGGGGAACATCGCATGACGCCATCTTCGGGCTACGGGCTGCTGTTGTATGCGGCCATTGCCATCATTGCGCTGATCGTTCTGATTGCGCGCTACAAGATCAATCCGTTTATCGTCATTACCCTGGTTGCCATCGGCCTGGGCCTGATGGCGGGCATGCCTGCGGGCAGTGTGATCGGGGCTTATGAGGGCGGTGTCGGCAAAACCCTGGGGCATATTGCGCTGGTGGTGGCCCTGGGCACGATGCTCGGCAAGATGATGGCAGAGTCGGGTGGCGCCGAGCAGGTAGCACGTACCCTGATTGATCGTTTCGGTGAGCGCAACGCGCATTGGGCCATGGTCTGCATCGCCTTTGTGGTGGGCCTGCCGCTGTTTTTCGAAGTCGGTTTTGTGCTGCTGGTGCCAATCGCTTTTACCGTTGCCCGGCGGGTCGGGGTGTCGGTGCTGATGGTCGGCTTGCCGATGGTGGCCGGGTTGTCGGTGGTGCATGCACTGGTGCCGCCGCACCCGGCTGCGATGCTGGCGGTGCAGGCGTATCAGGCGTCGGTCGGGCAAACCCTGATGTACGCGATTCTGATCGGCGTTCCCACGGCGATCATCGCCGGTCCGGTATTTGCCAAATTCATCGTGCCGCGTATTCAGTTGCCGGACGTTAACCCGCTGGAACAGCAGTTCATCAATCGCGAACCGCGCGCACGGCTACCCAGTTGCAGCATTACCCTGGGCACGATTTTGCTGCCGGTATTGCTGATGCTGGTCGGCGGCTGGGCCAACCTGATCTCGACCCCGGGCAGCGGTTTTAATCAGTTTCTGCAATTTATCGGCAACTCGGTAATGGCTCTGCTGATCGCGACCGTTGTCAGCTTCTGGACCCTGGGGCTGGCCCAGGGCTTCAGTCGTGAATCGATCCTCAAATTCACCAATGAGTGTCTGGCGCCTACGGCCAGCATCACCTTGCTAGTGGGGGCCGGGGGCGGCCTGAACCGGATTCTGATCGACTCTGGGGTGACCACCGAAATTGTTGGCCTGGCCCAGGACTTTCAGTTGTCGCCGCTGTTCATGGGGTGGGTGTTTGCAGCCCTGATGCGCATCGCCACAGGCTCGGCCACCGTCGCCATGACCACGGCGTCGGGGATTGTGGCGCCCGTGGCGCTGGGGCTGGGTTATCCACATCCGGAGTTATTGGTGCTGGCCACGGGCGCAGGCTCGGTGATTTTTTCCCACGTGAATGACGGCGGCTTCTGGCTGGTGAAGGAATACTTCAATATGACCGTCGCGCAGACCTTCAAAACCTGGACGGTGCTGGAAACCTTGATTTCAGTCATCGCATTCGGTTTTACCCTGATCCTTTCAGAGCTGATTTAAATGGACATCCTGTATCAAATCCGGGTTCGTCAGGACACCTTCAGCGCCGCCGAGGCCCGAATTGCCCGGCTGATGCTCAGCGATATCGCTTTTGCCGCGAACGCCAGCCTTGACGAGCTGGCGCTGCGGGCCGAGGTCAGCAGCGCCACGTTATCGCGCTTTGCCCGCAGTGTCGGCTGCCGCGATTTGCGAGACTTGCGTCTGCAGCTGGCGCAGGCCAGCGGGGTGGGCAAGCGTTTTCTCGATACCGGCAGCATGCCTGAGCAGTCGGCTTTTTTTCGCCAGATCCTGAGTGATATCGAATCGACCTTGCACGAGCATCTGGCCGGCTTCAATGGCGTGCATTTTGCCGATGCGGTCAGGTTGCTGGGCGAGGCGAAAATGATTCATGCGTTCGGCATGGGCGGCAGTTCCAGCGTGTACAGCGATGAATTGCAGGTGCGTCTGGTGCGCCTGGGCTATCCCGTGGCGTCCTGTCGCGACGTGGTGATGATGCGGATCACGGCGGCCACGCTGGGCCCGGAGCATGCGGTGATTGTGTGCTCGCTGACCGGCCTGACCCCGGAGTTGATCGATGTGGTCAGGCTGGCCCACAACTATGGCGCCAAAGTGATCGCCATCACCCGGCCCGATACGCCTCTGGCGCAATTGGCCGATGTGGTGCTGGCGCTGCAAGGGGTGGAAACCAGCTTCATCTACAAACCCACGGCGGCCCGTTACGGGATGATGCTGGCCATTGACGTACTTTCCACCGAGCTGGCGCTGTCGATGCCTGAAGCCAATCAGGAGCGCTTGCGCCGGATCAAACTGGCACTGGATGACTATCGTGGCGGCGACGACTGCCTGCCATTGGGGGATTGAAATGCACTACGACACAGTGATTCGCAATGCCCGGGTAATCGATGGCAGCAACGTGCCAGCCTATAGCGCAGATGTGGCGGTACGCGCCGGGCGTATCGAGCGTATTGGCGAGCTGGGCGATGCACGTGGCACACGGGAAATAGACGCAGCGGGCCGGGTACTGGCACCGGGTTTTATTGATGTACACACCCATGACGATACGGTGGTGATCCGTCAGCCGCAGATGCTGCCAAAGCTCAGTCAGGGCGTGACCACGGTGATTGTCGGCAACTGCGGCATCAGTGCTTCGCCGGTGACTTTGCGTGATGAGCCGCCTGACCCGATGAACCTGCTGGGCAGCAAAGCCGCGTTTGTCTACCCGCGTTTCAGTGACTACCGCGCCGCCGTGACGGCTGCGCGGCCCGCACTGAATGTTGGCGCGCTGATCGGCCATACGGCTTTGCGCAGCAATCACATGGACGATTTGCAGCGCACCGCCACGGTCAGCGAAATACGCGGTATGCGTCAGCAACTGCGCGAAAGCCTGGAGGCGGGTGCGCTGGGGTTATCCACAGGGCTGGCGTACGCCAGTGCGTTTAACGCCGAGACCGACGAGGTGTTGCAACTGGCTGCAGAATTGACGGCTTGCGGTGCGCTGTACACCACCCATCTGCGCAGCGAGTTCGAGCCGGTACTGGAGGCCATGGACGAAGCGTTTCTGATCGGTCGCCAGGCCCGGGTCCCGGTGATTATTTCCCACCTTAAATGTGCGGGTGCGGGTAATTGGGGGCGTAGCCCGCACTTACTGGCAGCCCTGGAACAGGCAGCGAAAACCCATGCGGTGGGTTGCGACTGCTATCCCTACGCCGCCAGTTCTTCGACCCTTGATCTCAAACAGGTGACCGACGCGTTCCGGATCACCATCACCTGGTCGACACCGCATCCCGAGATGGGCGGGCGTGACTTGCAGGACATTGCAGGGCTGTGGGGCGTGTCGTTGCTGGCCGCTGCGCAGCGCCTGCAACCGGCGGGCGCGGTGTATTACGGTATGGATGAAAGCGACGTGCGCAGGATTCTGGCGCACCCGCTGTCAATGATCGGCTCCGATGGCCTGCCTGACGATCCGTTTCCGCATCCGCGTTTGTGGGGGGCGTTTCCACGGGTTCTCGGGCATTTCAGTCGTGATCTGGGATTGTTCCCGCTGCACACGGCGGTACACAAAATGAGCGGGTTGTCGGCGGCTCGTTTTGGTCTTGAGGGCAGGGGAGAGATACGCGAAGGCAACTGGGCGGATCTGGTGTTGTTCGATCCCCAGACTGTGCGCGACGTAGCGGACTTCAATGCTCCGCAACAGGCTGCACAAGGGATCGACGGGGTGTGGGTCAACGGTGTGATGAGTTATGAGAATGGCGTGGCCAACGGTCACCGAGCCGGTGTATTCCTGCCTCGATAGAGAGGGAGGCAATGGCCCTTGCGGGCGCTGGCTGCCAGCGATTCGGGCGACCAGGCAGGCGGGAAACATAGCGGTGTGGCTATCGCCGGCAAGCCGGCTCCCACAGTGAAGATGTTGTGAATTACACGTTGTGGGAGCTGGCTACACGTTCAGGGTCAGATTTTAAAGTGGCTCACCATCTCCTGCAGCTGATTGCCCAGGCGCGCCAGTTCAACGCTGGACTTGGCGGTCTCGTCGCTGGCGGCGGCGGTTTGCTCGGAGACGTCGCGCACGTTGACGATGCTGCGGCTGATCTCTTCGGCCACTGCGCTTTGTTGCTCGGCGGCGGCGGCAATCTGCTGGTTCATTGACTGAATGTTCGACACGGTGCGGGTAATACCCTGCAACGAAGTCCCCGCCTGACGGGTCAGGGTCACGCTGCTGTCAGTCAGGGAGCGGCTGTTATTCATGACGCTGGCCACATGTTGGGTGCCGCTTTGCAAGGCCGCTACCAGGGTCTGAATCTCTTCGGTGGATTTCTGCGTGCGCTGGGCCAGGCCGCGCACTTCATCAGCCACTACGGCAAAACCGCGCCCGGCGTCGCCGGCACGTGCGGCTTCGATTGCGGCGTTGAGGGCCAGCAAATTGGTTTGCTCGGCAACCGCCTTGATCACGTCCATGACGCTGCCGATCTTGTCGCTTTCCTGTTGCAGCACGGCCATGGCTTCGGTCGAACGGCCGACTTCCACTGCCAGGCGCTCGATCTGGTCAATGGCCTGATTGACCACCTTGTCGCCGTCACGGGCTTCGCCGTCAGCGGCTGCGGCGGCTTGCGAGGCTTGCTCGGCATTGCGTGCAACTTCCTGCACGGTGGCAGTCATTTCATGCATGGCAGTGGCCACCTGATCGGTCTCGATCTTCTGGCTGTTGACCCCGGCGCTGGTTTGCTCGGTGACGGCTGACAGCTCTTCGGCAGCGCTGGCGATTTGAGTAACGCCATCGCGAATGCCGCCGATCAAGTCCCGCAGGGTGGTGCCCATGCGCGCAATGCCTTGTTGCAACACGCCCAGTTCATCACGGCGGGTAACCCGCAGGTTGTGGCTCAGGTCGCCGCTGGCAATGCGCTCGACCACGTCCAGGGTTTCACGCAGCGGGCGGGTAATCTGGCGCGTGATGATCACGGCAGCGGCGATGCCGAACAGCAGTACCAGCAAGGTGGTGATCAATTGCATGCTATTGGCTGTGGCACTTTCGATGTCGCGGCGTTGCAGCTGGATTTTGTACAGCTCATCGCTGCGGCTCAAAACGCTGCTGCCGTACTCGGTCATCTTCTTGCGCATGTCGATGATGGTGTTGTCGGTGCTGGCGTACAGCTGCAGTGCCTGTTGGTACTGCTCCATGGTCCGCGTCAGGGTGCTCAGGGTTTGTGTGGCACTCGTGGCGAAATAAGGATTGAGCTTTTCAAGGCTGGCGACGGTCCGGTCCAGTTGCTGGCGTGCGGCCAGTTCGGTGGCTGGAGTCGGTAAAGCAATATAAGCACGCACCTGATAGCGCGAGAGCAGGAACTGTTCACGGACTTCAGACACGGTCTGGAACATTGCAAAGCGAGACTCATCGCCGGCAGGCAATTGCAGGGCGCTGTTCAACAGCGTGGCGATGGCCTCCTGGGCCAGTTTGGCATTGCGGTCCATGATGGTCCGCGATTCGGCAGATTCAACATACGCCTTGCGCATGGTCACCAGTGCGCGCTCGTAGTCGCTGATGATGGCTTGCTGTTCCTTGAGCAGCGTGAGGTTTTCCGCGCTCTGGAAGGTGCTGATCAGTTTTTTTTGCTGTTCCTGAAACGCGTCGATACTGGTTTGCACGGCTTGCGCGGCGGTCTCGTCGCCGTCAGTCAGCATGTATTGCAAGCGCGTGACCCGCAGGTTGGTAAACGCAGTATTGAGCCGTGTGATATCGCTCATCCAGTTACTGCGATCAACCATTTTGTCCAGGCTCAGCCAGTCAAAAATCGCCATGACGCAAGTGAGGAGCAGTACCAGGCCAAAGCCCAGGGTCAGTTTCAGGTTGACGCTGATGTTACTCAGCCAGCTATTCATAATAGTTCTCCAGGAACGGTGCACGCAGGATCGAATTTCGCTGGAGGGTTTTAGTTATTGGCCCAGCAGAATGCTTGTGTTGGGCTGTATCGGCGGCACTTCCCAGAGCTGAAACGTTTTCTTGATAACAATGAATATTTGGTCAAAGGCCCTTTTAACCATGGGGATAAGGGCGCTTTTACGCTTTTTTTCACATTCGTTTCACCTGCCTCTGACGCGGGGTTTTTTAGACTCTGGTTCAGCTTGTAGTTGCCTGCTGTGTGCAAGTCTTGTTTCCACAAAAAGGCGCGCATCGACCCATTGTCATATTCGCGTTATAGCGTGGCGGCCAATGTCGTCCATTGACTGTTGTAGGGGATACTTCTTCCGTGATTTCAAGTCTTCGTCTGGCTGGAACCACTCGCGCAATGCTGCGCAGTGTGCTGGCGCGTTATAGAAATACTCTTGTGATCGTGGCGGCCAGTGTGCTGACCGGTGCGGTCACGTGGCACCTCCTGTCACCGGTACCGGCTCCCAACCTGGCTCAGCCGAAAAATGCCGGCCAGGTGCTGGCCCTGACCCAAAGCTGGGCCAAAGGTGACGTGATTGCTCTGGTGCGCCATGGCGAACGTTGCGATCGCACGACGACGCCATGCCTGGGGCTGGCCGACGGAATCACGGTACATGGCGAAGTGGTGGTTCAGGAACTGGGCGCCAATTTCAGACAGTTGGGGCTCAAGAACGCCGATATTTACAGCAGTGAACTGACCCGTGCCCGGCAAACCGCCGATGCCATGTTCATTCGCCCGGTGGAGGCGCAGGACTGGCTATTCAATTGCCGCGGCACAATGTTGCGTGACGCTCTCAAGCACAAGCTTCCAGGCCGCAACCTGGTGCTGGTGACCCACAGCGAATGTATGGACGCGCTGGAAGCGGACATGCATGTGCCAACGGATACAACGTTCGGTTACGGGGCTTCATTGTTCATCCAGGACGATGGCGCGCATGGCCCGCAGATGCTGGGCTATATCGAGACTAAAGACTGGTCGAACATCACCCCGATGGTCACGCCGGTGCTGCACGGGGTTGAAGCCTCGCAGTTCTGACCTGACGTCGGCTTGTCTGCGATGCAGGCAACGTGATGGTGCTGATAAACCGCGGGAATGCTATCGCGGGCAAGCCGCTCTCCTACACAGTTTGCCCTGGCAAGCGACCTCTCCAGATCTGTTTGCAGATCAAACACGTCCCAGCAGGCGATTCCAGTTTTGCTCTTCGGGCAACGGCAAGTCGCTGAGTTCACGGGCCACAACATTTTCGATATCGCCGGCGCTCAGGACTTTTTCGTCCAGCCATGGCCACGTCGCATCCGCATCGCGAAAATTCAGCTGATCGTTCAACTGATGGCAGGCAAGTGCCAGTAAATGCATCAGCACCCACTGGCTGGTGATGTATTGCTTTTGCCCGGCCGGGATGCGGCTGAGCAGGGCCGAAACGTCGGACAGTTGCGGGCTGGGTGAAGTGGCGGTGTGCAGGTTCCATAAAATCGAGCCGTCGTTCGAAGAGTCCTTGTCCGCCAGCGCCGGGTCAGCGCTGACTTCAAGGTTGATTTTCACGTGTTGCTGCTCGAGTTGATCGATCAAATAATTGGCGAGATCGGACTTGCGCAGGAACGCGGTAGCCGTATTGAACGCCAGATTGGCGTCATAGTCGCTCAGGGTCTTGCTGGTAATACTGATGGTCATGACAGGCTCCTTGGCTGGGAAACGTTCAGCACAGGGAGCGTAGTCAATACACCGCAATCGGCCACGGTAACCGCGCTTATGTTGCTCAGGATCAAGTCCGGGACGCGGGTGTGGCCAGGCTCACGAAATAATAGTTGTGACGTCCGACACTGACCTTGCTCACGATGTTCAAGGGCAGGCCGGGGACATCCGGTTGCTCGACGATTGCGATGTTATCGGGCGAGGCGCTGAGAAAAGCTTGCAGCTCAGCTGTGGAGTCCAGCGTCTTCTGCAATTGCTGGCTGTAGAACACCAGCGCTCCGAGGCGCTCGTCGGGCTGCATTAACCCGATGTGTTTGCCACTGGCTTGCAGGCTTAGCGCTTGCGCCGCTACCGGTTGAAATGACTCTTCCTTGTCGGCGCGTGGAGCCCATAGAGCGGCCAGCAGATAGGCGATCACGATGCAGGCAAACAGCCCGGCTGCGAGAGCACGATGATGTTCGCTCAGGAACCGGGCCACAGCGCTGGTCGCGCTTTTCTTGCGCAGCCAGCCCAGCACCACGCGGGCATATTCAGCTGCAATGACCGCTGCTGCCGGCGCCAGTGACATGAGGTACACCGCGCGTTTGCTTGAAGCCAGGTTCAGCAGTAGAAATTGCGCCAGTAGCCAGACACAGAAAAACAGCAAGTACGGGTTGCTTCGCAGTTGCTTGCGAAAATGCCAGAGCCCCAGATAGGTCAACAGGTTCCACGGCATGAAGGCTTCGGGCAATTTCCTCAGGTAGTAGTCAAAGGCTTCGTAATGCCCGGCTTCGACAAACGATCCGCTGAAGCGCCCCACGCTGTTGGTCCACAGCACCTGGCCCACAGCCTGAAGCCCGCCGCGCTGATACAGCAGGCATAGCCAGATCATCAGCGGGATCAGTCCGAGCAGGGTCAACAGGGCCGGTCGCAGCCAGTCGCGCAGGACAAAACGTTTCGCTATCAGGCTCTCGCTCAGCAGGAAGAAAAAGATCACCACGCCGGGCAGTGCCAGACCGAATACGCCTTTGCTCAGGGTTGCAATGGCAATCCCGGCCGCAAACAGCAGCCAGCTGCCGCGGGCAAACCCCGGTTGGCGGCTGGCATGAAAAAACGCCAGCAGCGCCATGCTCACGCCCAGTGTCAGCAGGGCGTCTTCTCCCACTTGACGGCTATTGCTCCAAAAGCTGGCCATGGTTGCCAGCATCGCCGCGGCCGTCCAGGCCCATGCCGTGGGGCGCCCAAGCTTGCGCAGCATGGTGTACAGCAACATGACGCAAAATAATCCGGCGAAGGCTGACGCCAGGCGCACGGCGAATAACTCACCGCCGAACAGGCGAATGGCGCCCGCATCCAGCCACAGGCTTAAAGGCGGCTTTTCGAGGAAGGGCTGGTTGAGCAATGAGGGCGTCACCCAATCGTTGCTTAGGTGCATCTGCATGGCGATGCCCGCTACCCGGGACTCGGTCGAGCCTTGCAGTTGGTGATTGCCCAGTACAAAAAAGAACAGCATGCAACCGAGCAGCAGTAACAGCACAGCAGGGCGAGTCAGACGCATTGGGCTACCAGGCAAGAGTCGGGAGAAATTGTGCGCTGGAGTATAGGAGGGGAATTCTTAACAAAATGTGAAACCTGTGCTGTCTGCTCTGCAAAAGTGGTACGGGGTGAGGGAAGTACTTATGTGGGGGCTGGCGCGCTTAATCACTGGGGGCATCTGCTGGCCCCATCCGCTAGACTCCCGCGCTTAACGTGTGTTTCCTCCCTCTGTAGCAAAGGATGTTCATGATCTGGTTTCTTGAAGGGCAATCCAGCCAGCGCGATGTGATTGCCGGCGCGCGCGCGGCACTGCCCGATGCGGTGCGGGTTTTCGCCTCGCACCGACAAAATCGCCCTGAAATAACCGGACTGGCCGATGTCGCCTGGCGTGAGCCGCAGGACAATCAAGAACGCATTGCCTGGGTCATTGAGCAGGCCCGCAGCCATCAGATCAAGGTGGTGCTGGCCGGGCGCGCGGGTCAAGTGTATGAAGCCCATCGCGGTGAATTCGAGGCCGCGGGGCTGCAGCTGGTCACGGGCGCTCTGGATCTGGACACCTTTGAGCGGGTCGACGACAAGTCGGTATTCACCCGTCAGGCGCTGGCCGCAGGGCTGGCGTGCATTCCGGCGGTTACCGTGCACAATCAGGCCGAGCTGCAAGAGGCCTACGCCCGGTTGTCCCTTGATGGCCAGGTGTGTGTGAAACCGACACGCGGCATTTATGGTCAGGGCTTCTGGCGCCTGGGCGATGATGTCGATCCATTTCGCAGCTTTGCCAATGCCGATGCCCATGAAGTGAACGCGGCGGTGTTTGCCCGGGCCTATGGCCAATCCGTTGAGCCCAAACCATTGCTGGTCATGCCATACATGCCCGGCAGCGAGGTGTCGGTGGATATGGTGTGCGAGGCGGGCAACGCGGTGGCGTATGTGGGGCGGCGCAAACAGGGCCTGATGCAGTCATTCGAATGCGACGGTGCTGCCGTCGAACTGGCACTGCGGGCCGCCCGGCATTTCAGGTGCGACGGCATCGTTAACGTACAAACCCGCGATGACGCCGAAGGCAATCCGCATCTGCTGGAGATCAATCTGCGTTATTCCGGCGGCATCGGATATACCCGTGAAGCGGGGATTAACCTGCCCGGTATCTTTGCCGCCCGTCGCTTGGGGCTGCCCGAGCCGGTCGGTGTCTGGCGCGAGAATATTCAGGTCAAGGCCATCACGGTCGTCGTTCCGGTTAGCGGGGAGACTCTGGTAAACCGGCTGAGCTGACTTCGGGCATCTTCAGTAACCATTTTTTACTTGTCCCAAGCCCCGGACTCCCAGATCGTCCCTCACTTTTTACGTATTTGCAGGTAGTAAAACATTGATGAACAGCGGTAACCCCATGACCGGAGCCAAGGCTTTGCACGCAAACCTTAAACGCGGTCGACTGGACGTTGAGGTCAATGCATCGACCTTTGATCCACAGGCACTTTTCAGTTTTGCCGAGCGCCGCAATCCCAAGCGCGCTTTTTTGTTTGTTTCCCGTGTGCTCGGTCGGCATATCCCGGCCCGTCCGTCGTTGATGGCCGCAAGCTTTAACGCGCTGGCAGCTAAGATCCCTGCCGACCTGCCGGGCCCCGTGCTGGTGATCGGCATGGCTGAAACTGCCGTGGGGCTTGGTGCAGGTGTGCACCGTGCCCTGAGCCGTACCCGTGATGACAGCTTGTACCTGTGCAGCAGCCGCCACCCGACCGGTGGCGAACTGTTTACCCGTTTTGAGGAAGAGCACAGCCACGCCAGCTCGCATTTGCTGCACCTGCCACAGGATGCCAAGACCCGCGAGATGATGCTGACAGCCCGTTCGCTGGTACTGGTGGACGACGAAGCGTCGACCGGCAATACCTTTATCAACCTGAGCAAGGCCCTTGCCGACGCCGGTCTCGATTCCATTGAGCGGATCGTCACGGCCACCCTGACCGACTGGTCCGGGGATGCGGTGCGCAAGGCGATGGGCGATCACGTCAGCAGCGTGTCGTTGCTCGACGGTAGCTACACCTTCACCGAAGACCCCGCCGCAGAGCTGCCGGACATGCCTGAAGTAGGCAGTGTTGCCCAAGGCGACTGGCCTCTGGACCCGAATCGCGACTGGGCCCGCATGGGGGTGCGTGAACACCTCGATACGCTGGCGCCCGGCTTGCAGGTTTCGCCCGGAGAGCGGGTATTGGTCATAGGCACCAGCGAGTACGTCTGGCGTCCGTTCCTGTTGGCCGAGCGCCTGGAGCGAGCCGGTGCCGATGTGCACTTCAGTTCCACCAGCCGTTCGCCGATTGCGTTGGGGCATGCCATCGATCATGCGCTGTCGTTCTGCGACAACTATGGTCTGGGCATTCCCAACTTCCTGTACAACGTCGCCCCCGGCCAGTTCGACCGGGTGCTGATTTGTACTGAAACCCCGGCGGCGGCGGTCGATCCGGCGTTGATCAGCGCATTGAATGCACAGGTGATTGTTGATGAGCGTTAATCGTCCGCTGGTGTTCGTTGATCTGGACGACACCTTGTTTCAGACCGCCCGCAAAATGGGCGACGAGCCACGCTTCCCGGCGACGCTGGATGTGGACGGTGAGCCCAACGGCTTTATGAGCGCGACGCAGAAAAGCTTTGTCGAATGGCTGCTGGCCACTGCCGATGTGGTTCCGGTAACCGCTCGCAGCATCGAGGCCTATCAACGGGTGCAATTGCCATTCGTCCACGGTGCGGTGTGTGCCCACGGCGGGGTAATTCTCAATCCTGATGGTTCGCTGGATCCGCTCTGGCATGCGCATATGTGCGATGAGTTGGCGCTGGAGCAAACCCGTCTGCACCAGTTGAGCGAGCAAACCCTGGCCATTGGCGCCGAGTTGGGGTTTTCCCTGCGTGGCTGGGTGGTTGAAGAGCAAGGCCTGGCCAATTACGTGGTTACCAAGCACAACAACGAAACCGATGATGCACTGCTCAGCGTGCTGGCCGTGGTCAAGGCGCGCGGTTTGCTGGACGGGCTGTACGTGCACGGCAACGGTAACAACCTGGCGTTCCTGCCGGTGGCGCTGCAAAAGCGCGCCGCGGTACGTGAATGGGTGCGGCGCGATCAGGCGATCAACGGTAAACGGCCGTTGCTGGGCTTTGGCGACAGTGTCTCGGACATGGGCTTCATGACCGAGTGCGATTGGTGGGGTACGCCCAAGCGGGGCCAGTTGGCCAGCCATGTATTGGCGAGTCTCAGCCATGAGTAATGCTTTCGAAGGGCTGCAAACGGTCGGCAGTGGCAGTTATGCCGCGGATGACGTGCATTTTCTGCTCCGCACGATGCAGATTGAAGTCACCGATGTGCAGGAAAAAGAGCGCCTGATCCAGACCCGCCAGCGGCACTACTCGGAAATGATCAGCCAGGAACATCCGCCTTCCGAGACCCATAAAAGCTTGTACCGGCTGGCGCTGGCGCAAAATGGCGCGCGCATGGCGGCAGATGTGCAGGCACTGGCCCAGGCACTGGACCAGCGCTACAACGGCCCGACGATTGCGCTGGTGTCGTTTGTGCGGGCCGGGTTGCCGCTGGGCGTGTTGTTGCGTCGCGCGCTGGTCGAGGCGGGGCGCGATGCCCGGCATTACGGGATCAGCATTATTCGTGATCGCGGAATCGACAACGTCGCACTCGAAGCTATCATCAAGACCCACGGCGCCGAGAACATCGTGTTTGTGGATGGCTGGACCGGCAAAGGTGCGATCAGCGGGCAAATCCGCGACAGCCTGGCGGGTGATTCGCGGTTCCCGGCCGATCCGCGGCTGGTCGTGCTGGCCGACCCTTGCGGGCGTGCCTGGCTGGCGGCTTCGGCGGAAGACTGGTTGATCCCTTCGGGCATTCTGGGGGCGACAGTGTCGGGCCTTGTTTCCCGTTCTATCTGGCCGCAAGACCCCGGCCTGCATGGTTGCGTGGTGTATGACCATCTGGCCGGCCACGACGTGACTCAAGACTTTATCCACAGCATCGAAGCCGAGCGCGCGCAACTGGCGCCCCGGGCAGCCGCCCAGCCCTGGACACCGGAGCAGGCGCAAGTGTTGCAACACTCAGCCGTGGCTGCGGTCGAACGTATCTCGACACGGTTTGCAGTGAGTAACCCTAACCGCGTCAAACCGGGCATCGCCGAGGCCACGCGCGCGGTCATGCGTCGGGTGCCGGATCACGTGCTGGTGCGCAGTCGCGACGATCAGGATGTTCAATTGCTGCTGCACCTTACAAGGCAGGCGAACATCGAGGTCGAAGAAGTCGGTGAAGAGTTGGGGCCGTATCGCGCCGTCACTGTAATAAGGAGTGTTCGCTGATGATCAAACATTCCGCCTATGCCTTGGGCGCCACTCTTTATATGCCGGCCACCCGTCCCGATATTCTGGATGTGGTCATGGGGCAAAAGCTCCAGGGCTTGCGCTCGCTGGTGGTGTGCCTTGAAGACGCAGTGGCCGAGACCGACGTGCAGCAGGGGCTCAACAATCTGAGAAATCTGTTGCTGGGGATCGAGGCACGCGGGGCCCGTCCGTCCGGCGGCCCGATCCTGTTTGTTCGTCCCCGGGATGCGGCGATGGCGGCGGTGCTGAATGAATGGTCGTTGATGCGCCACGTCGACGGTTTTGTCGTGCCCAAACTGCGCCTGAGCAACATCCGCGAGTGGGAACAGGCGGTCACTCGCAGCGAATTGATGCTGATGCCAACCCTGGAGACACCCGAGGTGTATGACCCGGGAGCCATGGTCGAACTGCGCAGTGCAATGCTTGAGCAATTGCCGGGGCGCATCATCGCCTTGCGCATAGGAGGCAACGATTTGATGGGGTGTCTGGGCTTGCGTCGTAGCCCGGCGCTGACCCTTTACAGCACGCCCATGAGCTATGTAATCCCGATGCTGTGCGGGGTGATGGGCTCCGCCGGTTTCGCCCTTACGGCCCCGGTATTTGAACAACTCAATAGCCCGCAGTTGCTGGAGCAGGAACTGGCGCTTGACATGGCCCACGGGCTGGTGGGTAAAACCGCAATTCATCCGTCGCAAATTGCAGTTATCCACAGGGCGTTGCAAGTCAGCCTTGAAGATCTCAACAGCGCACGCCACATATTGAGTGAGGCGGCGCCTGCGGTGTTCAAGTTCAACGACGCCATGTGCGAACCTGCGACCCATTACAAATGGGCGCAAACAATTATTGAGCGAGCACATTGGCAAGGGGTTCGCCCCGAAACCGGCTGCTCGCCGGACACTTTTGGAGGCAGCCTGCGATTGGCTGAATTAGTGGGTTGAACGACGTTTTGAATACATCAGGCCAAGGCAAACAGATTCTGTCCGCGTTCGATTTCGATGGCACGCTGACCTATCACGATACGTTTGTGCCGTTTTTGCGCTTTGCCTTTGGCAACCGGCTGTTCGCCATGCGCTTGCTGCGCATGATTCCATCGACCCTTAGTTACTTGCTGGGGCAGATATCGCGTAATGACTTGAAGGAAAAGCTGATTACGGTCTATCTGACCGGTGCCAAAGAGGCTTGGGTGAAGGAGCGCGCTGAAGCATTTTGTGACGTTTCGTGGCAGCGTCTAATGCGCCCTTTGGGCTTAACATCTGTCGCCGCCCAGCTGGAGCAAGGGGCCACGGTGACTATTTGTTCGGCGTCCCCTGAGCTGGTGCTCGCGCCTTTCGCCAAAAAACTGGGTATCGGCCTGATCGGAACCCGACTGGCCTCAGTCGACGGCGTTCTGACAGGTGAGATCGACGGTATCAACTGTCGTTGCGAACAAAAGGTCATTCGCCTGGAAGCCAGGTACGGACCTCTGGATCAATACACATTGCGCGCCTGGGGTGACACCCGGGGCGATGAACAAATGCTCGGAGCCGCTCAGGAACCACATTGGCGCGAATTTCATGCGCTGTGGCGTCGCAAGCGGCCACTTGATGTGTGCTTGCGCGAAGAGCTGTAAGCAAGGCGTAAGCAAAGCACGTCAATAATCAGCACCAACCTATCGTGCTTCAGTGCAGACAAGGAGACGCTTCATGGCCATTTCGCTATCCAAGAACCAAACCATTTCTCTCGAGAAAGAAGCCGGAACCGGTCTTAAGAAAATCCGCATGGGCCTGGGATGGGACCCGGTCAAGCCGAGCGGCTTTTTTGCCAAATTGCTCAACAGCGATACCGCCATCGATCTGGACGCTTCATGCATCCTGCTCGACAGTGCCAGGCAACCGCTGGATCTGGTGTGGTTCCGCCAGCTCAAATCCACTGACGGCTCCATCGTTCACTCCGGCGACAACCGCACGGGTGAGGGCGATGGCGACGATGAGTCGATTCTGGTCAACCTTGAACAGCTGCCGGCGGGCGTCAGGCATCTGGTGTTCACCGTTAACTCGTTCACCGGGCAAAACTTCGAGGCCGTAGAAAATGCCTACTGCCGCATTGTTGATGAGCTGACCGGCAAAGAACTGGCGCGCTTCAACCTTTCAGACAAGGGTCGTCATACCGGCGTGGTCATGGCTTACCTCAGCCGCACGTCTGCGGGCTGGGACCTGACGGCCATCGGCACGGTTGCCAACGGTCGCACAGCACAGGACCTGAGCAACGAAGCCGCCAGTGCGGTGCGCCCATGAGTACTCTGACTCCAGGCGCAAACACCGCCGTGACCACAGGCACCCCGAGCGTGACCATCACCTATACCCCGGTGCCGGGTGCCGATCTGGACGTATCCGCCTTCCTGCTTAATGAGTCGGGCAAGGTACGTGGTGACAATGACATGTGCTTCTTCGGCCAGCAGAGTGTCAACAACGGCGCCGTAAAACTGGTGGAGTCCGCACCGGGGCGCAGCGTGTTCAGCCTCAATCTGGACATCATTGACGCGGCCATCGATAAAGTTGCACTGACCGCGACCATCTACGAGAACAAGGCCAGATTCGACGCGTTCCCGCAGCTTAATGTGTCTGTGACCGGCGGCATTGAAGCCCCGATCCCGACGGTGGGCATGCAGGAAAGCGCGTTGATCCTCGGCGAGTTTTATCGCCGCCAGGGGGCGTGGAAGTTCCGCTGCGTAGCCCAGGGTTTTGCCGGTGGTCTGGCGCCTTTGGCCCAGCACTTCGGCGTTGATATTGCAGCGCCAGCTCCTGCAGCAGCGCCCGCACCAGTGATTGCACCACCAGTTGCCCCTGCCCCGGCATCCAGGGTCAACCTGTCGAAGATCACCCTCGACAAGCAGCGTCCTTCGATCAGCCTGGACAAAAAGGACGGTGATTTTGGCGAGATCAAGATCAACCTCAACTGGAACCGCACCACGCCGAGCGGCGGCGGTGGTTTCTTTGCCTCGCTGCGCGGCAAGTCGGGCGGTATCGACCTCGATGTAGGCTGCCTGTACGAAATGGAAAACGGGCGCAAGGGTGCCGTTCAGGCCCTGGGCAATGCGTTTGGCGATTTCCGCGACGAGCCGTTCATTCAATTGATGGGCGACGACCGGACCGGCTCCGTGAGCGACGGCGAGTGGTTGCGCATCAACGGCAAGGAGTGGCGCAAGATGCGGCGCGTGCTGGTGTACGCATTCATCTATGAGGGCGCCCCGAACTGGCAGGCCACCGATGGCGTAATTACTCTGTACATCCCGGGCGAGCCGCCAATTGAAGTGCGTCTGAGCGAAGAGGGCGGCACCAAGGGCATGTGCGCCATTGCCTTGCTCGAAAACGTCGGTGGCAGCGTCAAGGTCAACCGCAAGGTCGAGTTTTTCAAAGGGCACTCGGACATGGACAAAGCATTTGGCTGGGGCATGCGCTGGGCTGCCGGGTCCAAATGAGCGTTATGTAATTGGCCGCCGGCCGAGGCCGGCGGCACTCACTCAATTTCTGACAAGGTGAATCCAATGCTCGAATGGCTGAAAACCAATGCAACCGCTGCCCGTGACAAGCTTTCGGCGGAAGTCAGCAAATTCAAGAACCGCGAGTTCATGGAAGCCGTGGTTTCCGGATGCGCGCTGGTGGCTGCTGCCGACGGCAACATCAGCAGCGACGAGAAGCAGAAGATGGTCGGGTTCATCCAGAACTCCAATGAGTTGAAGGCTTTTGACGTCAAAGACGTGATCAAGTCCTTCAATGAGGTCTGTGCCAAGTTTGAGTTTGATCAGCAGATCGGTCGCGCAGAAGCCCTGAAGTCGATCGGTCAGTTGCGTAAAAAAGAAGATGCTGCCCGTCTGCTGGTGCGTGTTTGCTGCGCAATCGGCAGTGCCGACGGCAACTTCGATGAAAGTGAGCGGGCTGCTTGCCGCACTATCTGCAATGAGCTGGGGTTGAACCCTGGCGATTTTGATCTCTGAGGACATCATGGAAAACACGGCAATTGGCTTTCCGCCAACTACCATCGCTGTATTTGTGGCGTTAGCGGTCATTGCTCTGGCAATCGACCTGTTCACCCACAAAAGCGATAAACCGGTCACGCTGACCAACGCCGCCGTCTGGTCGGTGTTCTGGGTGCTGATCTCGCTCGCATTTGCGGGTTACCTGTACTACGCCCACGGCCCAAGTGTGGCCAGCCTGTTCGTGACCGGTTATGCGCTGGAAAAAGTGCTCAGCGTCGACAACCTGTTCGTGTTCATGGCGATCTTTGCCTGGTTCAAGGTGCCAGATGCGCTGCGTCACCGCGTTCTGTACTGGGGCATCATCGGTGCCATCGTCTTCCGCCTGATCTTTGTGGCAATCGGTACTGGCCTGCTGGCGTTCGGTCCCTGGGTCGAAGTGCTGTTTGCGGTGGTTGTGGCCTGGACCGCAATCATGATGTTGCGCAGCAAGGAAGAGGACGAAGAGGAGGATTACTCCAAGCACATGGCCTACCGCTTTGCGCAAAAACTGTTCCCGGTCTGGCCGAAGCTGCACGGACATAATTTCTTTGTTTCGCGCAAAGAGCTTGAAAAAGAGATCACGAAGCCGCAGAACAAGGGAATGAGCCTGGCTGCCAAAGGCACCTTGTTCGCGACACCGTTGTTTCTGTGTGTGGTAGTGGTCGAGGTATCGGACATCCTGTTCGCCTTCGACTCCGTACCTGCAGTGATCGCAGTGAGCCGTGAACCGTTGATCGTGTATTCGGCCATGATGTTCGCCATTCTTGGCCTGCGGACCATGTACTTCGTTCTCGAAGCGCTGAAGCGCTACCTGGTTCACCTGGAAAAATCGGTTATCGCGCTGTTGTTCTTTATCGCCGGCAAGCTGGCCTTGAACGCAACCGACCACCTGTTTGGCCATGGCTATGAAATTGATCCAAACACCAGCCTGATCGTGGTGTTGGTGGTACTGGCCATCGGTGTTGTGGCCAGCATCATGTTTCCCGGTAAAGAAGAGCCATCCGACGTTAAAAACGATACGAACGCTTGATCGCACATTACTAAGGAGAATTACACATGGCACTTTCCCTTTCCAAAGGTGGCAACCTGTCCCTGTCCAAAGAAGCTCCGGGGATGACTAAAGTCCTCGTGGGTCTGGGCTGGGATGCTCGCTCCACCGATGGTCAAGACTTCGACCTGGATGCGAGCGCTTTCTTGCTCAAGGCTGACGGCAAAGTACGCGCTGACTCCGATTTCATTTTCTACAACCAGCTCAAAAGCACCGACGGCTCGGTTGAGCACACCGGCGATAACCGCACCGGTGAAGGCGACGGCGACGACGAGGCGATCAAGATCGACCTGTCCAAAGTGCCTGCCGAGATCGACAAGATCGCGATCACTGTGACCATCCACGAAGCCGACGCTCGTAAGCAGAACTTTGGTCAGGTGCGTAATGCCTTCATCCGTCTGGTCAATCAGGACAACAACAACGAAGTTGTTCGCTATGACCTCGCAGAAGATGCCAGCACCCAAACCGCAATGATCTTTGCCGAGCTGTATCGCAATGGCGCCGAGTGGAAATTCCGCGCAGTAGGCCAGGGCTTCAACGGTGGCCTCAAGCCATTGGCTGAAAGCTTCGGCCTGAAGTTTTAATCGACCCATTCATCTTTTTATATAAGGGTTCACGAACATGGCAGTAAGTCTGAGCAAGGGCGGCAACGTCTCCCTGACCAAAGAAGCACCTGGCCTGACAGAAGTTATTGTTGGCCTGGGCTGGGATCCTCGCGTCACTGACGGTACCGAGTTCGACCTCGACGCCTCGGTGTTCATTGTTGGCGAGAGCGGCAAAGTGCTGAACGACGGCAGCTTTGTGTTCTACAACAACAAGACCTCACCGGACGGCAACGTCGTGCACCAGGGCGACAACCGCTCCGGTGCTGGCGAGGGTGACGATGAGCAAATCAACGTCAACCTGGCGGGCCTGGCACAAGAAGCCAAGAAACTGGCTTTCGCCGTGACCATCCATGAGGCTGATGGCCGCAAGCAGAACTTCGGTCAGGTATCGAACGCTTACATCCGCGTACTGAACAAGGCGGATAACAAAGAGCTGGCACGTTTTGACCTGAGCGAAGACGCCTCCACCGAGACCGCTATGGTCTTCGGCGAGTTGTATCGCAATGGCGAAGAGTGGAAGTTCAAGGCAATCGGCCAGGGTTTTGCAGGCGGTCTGGCACCGTTGGCATCGAACTTTGGCGTTAACCTGGGCTAAACCCCAGCGTTATGCAAAAGGCCCTCCCCGGTTTCGGGGAGGGCCTTTTTTATGCCTGAACCTCCTATAGGAGCAAGCTTGCTCGCGAGCTTTTTTAACAAAGATCGCGAGCAAGCTCGCTCCTACAGGAGTGGTGCTATCAGCCGCGCCAGGCGCAGGGGTGAGGCGGGCATGACGGACGACCTTATTTGGAATAAGCGGGCCGTGCTGTATAGCGAGCAGTTTTTACAAAATGATGTATCTGAATACAACCTGAACCTCTGTATCGTGTCGCCACTTGTGAGTTTTTCACCTTTTTTGGCGCCTTCAGGTTTTTTTCAGTCACTACCGCGCCCTCTCATCGAAGTGGTTCAGCCCCGACATGGATACAGTACGTGCACGTCTCGCCAGTCTGATTGAGTTCGTCAAACAGACCGCGCTCATGCAAAAGCGCCCCGCGTTAACCGTCAGCCAGCACAACACATTCAGTGCCAGTGAAGAAAAACTGCGCTCATTACCGGGTGTCAGTCTGGATGTTCACGTGGGCGATGAAGATGAAATCTGGCTTCGGCTCGAGCGTTTGCACGAGACCCGGCCACCTGCGCCGCTCAGCCCGTTGCTGGGGGTGTGGATTGAGCTCAAGGGCACGCCGCAAGTCGAGCCTGCGCTCAAACATCGGGTGGCGCGCGAGGCGTTGCGCGCCAGTGGCGTCCTGACTGAACCCGCAACGCTCACCGGCACCCCGGGCAGTGAAGAGCCCGTGGAGGATGAGTGGATCAATCTGGAAGACTGCCTGGAAGCCGGTGAGATCAAGGCTCAGCTCAAGTCCTACAGTCAGACTGCCTGGCGAATGTGGGCGCAAGAAGAAAAGCAGCGGCGCAAAAGTATCGAGCTCTACGCTGAACTGTTTTTGCTGGTGCAGCAGATGCAGGGCAACCTGGGGGACGCACAGCTGGAGCTGGTGTGGGGCATGGGCGTTTCGACGTGGGAACATCCCGAGGTCGGCGTCATCCACTACCCGCTGATCAGTCAACTGGTCGAGATCGACATCAACCCGGACAGCATGGCGCTCGAAGTGCGCCCGCGGGTCGCCGAGCCGCGTCTTGAAGTGGACGCCTATGTGGCCGCTGATATTGCCGGGGTCGGTGCCCTGGACAAGCTGGCCAAGGATTTTTTCAAGAAGGACCAGGCGGGAATCAGCCCGTTCAACCCTTCCAGCTACGACCCGGTGATCCGTTCGGCATCGTCATTGCTCGATGCCCAGGGGCAGTTCTTGCCGATGACAATTGCCGACGGGGACCGCTCTGTGCCCAAGGCTGCCGAGCACTTGTGCGTCACTGATACCTGGACCCTGTTTGCCCGCGCCCGCGACAGCAATATGTTTATTGAGGACCTGGGCCGCTTTGACGCCGGGATCGAGGACCTCGATCATTTGCCGCCTGCATTGCAGGCGATTTTGACCGAGCCTTCAAACGTGCTTGAGGAGGTGGTTCTGCCGCCGTTTCGCGGCTTGTCCTATGTCAGCGGCACCCAGGGTACGGACGCAGCCGCGTCAAAAGTGCACGAACTGTACTTCCCCAAACCCTACAACGACGAGCAAGTACAAATCATCCAGTTGCTGGAGGTGCACGACGGAGTTGTGGTGCAAGGCCCGCCCGGCACCGGCAAGACCCACACCATCGCCAACGTCATCAGTCATTACCTGGCTAATGGCAAGCGGGTGCTGGTGACCTCCATGAAGGATCCGGCGCTGGCCGTGTTGCAGGACAAACTCCCCGAAGACATTCGTCCGCTGGCGATCAGTTTGCTGAGCAGCGAAGCGGACGGCATGAAGCAGTTCGAGTTCGCGATCCAGAAGATTTCGGCTGAGGTTCAGCGCATTGACCGGGCGCTGTACAAGCGCGAAATCGGCCAGATTGATGACGAAATCAACACGCTCCACGGTCAGATATCCGCCGTTGATCGTGAAATCACCCAGTGGGCCGAGCGTAATCTTTCAGAGCTGGAAATCGACGGTGAACGTCTGAGCCCCACCCATGCCGCGTTACAGGTGGCCGCTGCCCAGGACGAAATAAACCGCTTTGCTGACCGGCTCGGCATCGGCGCAGAACATCGTGCGCTGTTTACCCTGCAAGACATCATCGCCTTGCGCGAGGCGCGGCTTGAGCTCAAGGATGCGCTGTCTTATCTGGGGCAAAAAGTGCCGCAACTGGCCGATTTTCCGGATGCGCAGACATTGATTCAGGTCCATCAGGATCTGGCGCAGGAAAGCCAGTTGCAACACAAGGAAAGCATCGGCGAAGTGCCGCGACTGCTGGACTGCAGTGGGCCGACCCTGGAGCAGGCCCAGGCCTTGCTCGAACACATCGGCCACTTGCAGGCCTTGCGCACCGCTATCACGGCTGCGCAACAGGGCTGGGTGCCCGCCATGCAGGCCTGGTTGATGCGCAACGGCAACAGTGATGTGCTGGCGCTTTTTGACAGCCTGAAGGTCGAAATCGAGGACACCCTCGCCGGGCGCAAAGCCTTTGTGGCACGACCGGTGAGCCTGCCGTTCGAGCTGCACACCCAGCCCGAGGTACTGGCCGCCATCGATAACCTGGCCCAGGGGCGCCGTCCATTCGGGTTGTCCGGCCTGATCGGCAAGGGCAGCCAAAAGCAGTTGCTGGACACCATCGTGGTGCTCGGCAGCAAGCCGCAAAGCGAGCAGGACTGGGCACATGTGCAAGGCTTCGTGCACTTTCAGCTGCACAGTCGCACCTTGCTGCTGCGCTGGAACGCGCTGGCCGCCGAAATGCCGCTTCCGGTGTTCGAGGCCGATGCCGAGCAACTGCCGGCGGCTGCCCGGGCGATTGAGCAGTTCGACGATATTGTGCGCGCCGAACGTTGGCAAACCCGTGCTCAGACCGAACTGCGCCAGCTGCTCCCGGAGTGGCCACAGGTGAACAACCTGCGCACTGACGAGGCGGTACTGGGCCAGGGTGAAAGCATTTTGCGTCATCACCTGATGCGCCAGCGGCTGGCAGCCACCTGGGTAATCAAGGAAACCTTTAACAAGGCACTGGCCGGTTGTGGCGGTGCAGTGAGCGAACGCTTGCAAGGGTTTCTGGACTTGAGCCTTGGCCAGCCGGGCGTACAAGTGGCTGAGATACAGGTGCAGTGGTCCGCGCTGATGGACCAGTTGCGCGGCGTCCTGGCGCTCAAGGACGCCCTCAATACGGTGCAGCAGGTGACCGCGGTTATTGCCCAAAGCGGGGGCCTGATCTGGGCTGCCCGGTTACGTGAAGAACCGTGCACCGGGCCGGTGGATGCCTTGCTCCCGGATAACTGCCTGGAGATATGGCGCCTGAGCCGGCTGGCCAGTTACCTGGACAGCATCGACGGGCGCGAAGATCTCAAGCGGCTATTTAAATTGCGCGCAGAGCTGGAGCTGAGCCTGTCGCGCCTGTATCAGGATGCGGTGGTCAAGCGGACCTGGCTGCGACTGTCAGAAAACGCTACCCCCAGCGTCAGGGCTGCGCTGGAGCTGTACCGCACGGCCATTCGCAAGATTGGCAAGGGCACCGGCGTGCGGGCCGGTCGTTATAGACAGGATGCGCGACTGGCTGCCGATGTGGCGATTTCGGCGATCCCGTGCTGGATCATGCCGCACTACCGGATCTGCGAGAGCCTGCCAGCGCAGTACGGTGCGTTCGACCTTGTGATTATCGACGAAGCCTCGCAATCCGACCTGAGCGCGCTACCGGCCCTGTTGCGGGCCAAAAAAGTGCTGGTAGTAGGCGACGACAAACAGGTTTCCCCTGACGGTATCGGCATGGAAGAGGAGCGGGTGCAGAACATGATGACGCGCTTTTTGGGCAATCAAGTCGGGCTCTACCGACCGTTGATGTCACCTGAGCGTTCGCTGTACGACCTGTTCAAAGTGGTGTTTGCCAAGAGCGGTACCATGCTGCGCGAGCACTTTCGCTGTGTGGCGCCGATCATCGAGTATTCCAAGCGCGAATTTTATAACCACGAACTCAAGCCTCTGCGCCTGCCGCTGATGACCGAGCGTCTGGACCCGCCGCTCATTGATCTGCTGGTCATGGACGGGATGAAAAAGGGCAAGTTGAACCTCGGTGAAGCCAATGTGATTGTCGAGGAGATCCGTCGTTTGATCGACCTGCCACAGATCGCCGGGCGCAGTATCGGCGTGGTCTCGCTACTGGGGGCAGAGCAAGCGCAAACCATCATGCAAATACTGACCCGGGAGCTGGGCGAAGAAGTCATCACCCGGTTCCAGATCAGCTGTGGCGATGCACGTACTTTCCAGGGCAAGGAGCGCGACGTGATGTTCCTTTCGCTGGTCGCTTCCCCCGGCGACTGTTTTGCCAACAGCCGCGACTCGATTGCCCAGCGTTTCAACGTGGCGGCGTCCCGGGCGCGGGACCGCATGTACCTGGTGCGCAGTGTCGAGCTGACCGACCTCAGTGCGGTCGACGCTTTGCGCCGTGGTCTGATTGAGCACTTCGAAACGCCCTTTACTCAGGATGCCGAACAGGTCAGCGATTTGCGCGAGTTGTGCGAGTCCGGTTTTGAACGCGACATGTACGATGAACTGACCCGGCGCGGCTACCGAGTGATTCCGCAGGTCGGCGTTGGCGCGTACCGCATAGACATGGTGGTCGAAGGCGACAACGACAGTCGCCTGGCAATCGAGTGTGACGGCGACCGCTTCCACGGCCCCGACCGCTGGGACAGCGACATGCGCCGCCAGCGCATTCTGGAACGTGCCGGGTGGCGTTTCTGGCGCTGTTTTGCATCGGCCTTCACCCTCAATCGGCAGCTGATTATTGATGACCTGCTGAGCACCTTGAAGGCAATGAATATCGAACCGTGCAGTGGTGAAGGCGCAGCCCCGAGCATTCATGTCGAGCGGCGTCAGGTGTATGGATTCCAGCGCGCCGGCGGGGAGGGTGCAGTGCGCCCTTACGACCATCGTCCGGCCAAAGATCCGTTCCTGTTCTGGGTGCCGGATGGTCCGGCAACCATTGATCCCCAACCGGACCTGTCTGCCCCGCAGATGGCCTGATCAAAGCCATGCGCGCCCGGCGTCAGGCGGCCTGAACCAGCATGGCCGCTGCGGCGCCGAGCATGATGATCGCTGCACCTCTGAACAGGCCTTGTTGGGCCCGCGGGCTGGCGAGGACATGGCGGATACGTACCGCACCGAGCACAAACAGGCCGCCGACCATAAATAAAACAGCAATGGTCAGCGGCACCAGCATGACGCCCCAGACTTGCAGGGACACCGCCTGCAGGTTGATCACCAGCGGCAGTAGCGCCAGATAGAAGGCAATGGTTTTCGGGTTGCCCAGGGTGATGGTCAGGCCTGAGAGCCAGGCGCTGAACAGTTCCTGCCTGTTCAGCGGTTGGCCCACCGTGACCGGCTGGGGTTTTGCCTTCCAGAACTGCCAGGCCAGATAAGCCAGATACAGCGCAGCGCAGCCGCGTACCAGGACAAACAGGGCATCGAAGTGCCGGGCGACCAGGCTCAGGCCAAACACCGCGAACGATAAATAAATCAAATCCCCCAGAATCAACCCAAGCAGCAAACTGAAGCCGGGCAAGGCCCCGCCGCTCACACTGCGGGCTACCAGTGCCGCCATGCCGGGCCCGGGGATAGCCGCGGCAACAGCCAGGGCGGCGGTGTAAGTGAGTACCTGAGAAAATTCAAGCATGATCCTGGGGTGTCCTTGCGAGGTTTTTTGTAGGAGTAAGGATATTCCTCAAGTGCTGGATAATTTTGTCTATTCAGGTTGTGGGTCTGCTGAATGTGAGTCAGATTTACCGGTAAAAATGCACAGGGAGGTATTTATGACCGAGCAGACGTTAAGCGCAATCGACGCCCGAATTCTCGCGGCCTTGCAGCAGGATGGGCGCACCACCAATCAGACCCTGGCCGATGGCATCGGCATGTCGGCTTCGCCTTGCTGGCGCCGGGTGCGCCAGCTTGAAGAGCACAAAGTGATTCAGGGCTACCGCGCGGTACTGGACCGCCGCAAGATCGGGCTGGGGGTGCTGGTGTTTGTGCGGGTCACCATTGATCGCCACAGCGAAGTCGAAGCCCGCAAGTTCGAGCAGGAAGTCATGGCCCTCGAAGACGTGGTGGCTTGCTACAGCATTGGTGGCGACGCGGACTTTCTGTTGCAAGTGGTCTCGCGTGACCTGGACACCTTTGCCGACTTTGCCATGTCGGTCATCCGGCGCCTGACGGGAATCAAAGAGATGCAGAGCATGTTCGTACTCAAGGAAATCAAGCCGTTCGTGGCCTGGCCGGTCAAAGGCCCAAAAGCGTGACCGCGATGCAGGCGCCGCGGTTTTACTCTAGGGCCCGCACAGCCAATCGCCGGCAAGCCAGGCTCCCACAAGAGGCATTCGGGCTCACAGCCCCCCTGTAGGAGCGGGCTTGCCCGCGATGCAGGCGCCGCGGTTTTGCTCTAAAACCCGCACAGGCAATCCCTGAAAGTCAGATCCCCACATGACCTCTTTGGGTGTTTCTTTACTGATGGGCATTAGGCTAAGGTGCGCCAATAATAATTATTACTGGCAGTGTCCCGATGGCGTGTACCCGGGCACAAGGAAGGAAAGCCGTATGCAGATTCAATCCCACGACACGGCGGATGTGGATCAGCAATTGGTCATTGCGGGCTGGCAGGAGCATTACCAGCAGATGTCTGCAGGCTGTTTCCATGGTGCAGTGGTGCACATGGAACTCAATGGCATTGAAGCCTATGAAGAGCGCATGAACACGCGCATCGAACAGCATTTTCACGCGCCTGCAGACTCCCTGGTGTTTAGTTTCGATACGCGTAACGGCTCGCTGTATCTGCTTAACGAAGACACACAAAACACCTGGATCACCCCCGAGAACTATCAGGAAGTCGGGGTCGTGATCGGCCCCCGGTATTTAAACCGGCTCGATAACCTGAACAACATGGACGGCCTGTTTCTGACGCAGTTGGTGTCCCAGCAAAGCCAGGTCTTTGGCCGTTGGTTGAGCCGTACATTGCAGCAACTGGCATCCCGGCACCCGCCCCAAGTGGAGGAAGGGCTGGCGCAGCAGCTGGTCGACGATTGCCTGTATATCCTCGACTGCCCCAGCCAGGCACCGGACCGCACCCGCCAGCGCCACCTTGCCCATGACCGGCGGCTGATTCAGCGGGTTTTTGATCTGGTCATGGCCTGCCCCCAGGAACACCTGGATGTGCTGCATCTGGCCAAGGCTGTCGGCGTTTCGGTACGCCAGTTGCAGCACAGCTTCACTTCTTTTGCCGGGGTTTCGCCCAGCCAGTGGCAACGCTTGCGACGGCTGAATTTCGCGCGCCGGGATTTGTTGCGTTGCACCCCGGGCGACACCCGGGTGGCTGAAATCGCCATGCGCTGGTCATTCTGGCACCTGGGGCGCTTCTCCCAGTCCTATCGCAGTCTGTTTGGCGAATTGCCCAGCCAGACTTTGCTGCGCCCCCGCTAAGTCCGCCTGAATGTTATTGGCGCCCCAAAATGGGGCGTGAATAAAAGCGCAAATCGGATAGAAGCCCCCCGTCTCACGATTGCACTATCGCCTTGCAGCATGGAACTGAGTCGTCATGTGGCGCTCAGTCAAATTTCTGTAAGAGGCGTTATGAAAGGCAATCTGGATCGACTCAGCCATTGGCTAAAAGAAAACAAAATCACCGAAGTTGAGTGCCTCATCTCTGATTTAAGTGGCATTGCCCGGGGCAAAATATCGCCGACCAACAAGTTCCTCAACGAGCAAGGCATGCGCCTGCCGGAGAGCGTCCTGTTGCAGACCGTTACCGGAGACTACGTCGAAGACGATATTTACTACGAGCTGCTGGACGCGGCCGATATCGACATGCATTGCCGCCCGGACCAGGACGCAGTGTTTATCGTGCCCTGGGCCACCGAGCCCACTGCCCAGGTGATTCACGACACCTATGACAAACAGGGCAACGCGATAGAGCTGTCGCCGCGCAACCTGCTGAAAAAGGTTCTGAGCCTCTATACCGCACGCGGCTGGAAACCGATCGTGGCGCCGGAAATGGAGTTCTACCTGACCCAGCGCAGCCCTGATCCGGACTATCCGTTGAAACCCCCGGTCGGCCGTTCGGGCCGCCAGGAGACCGGGCGCCAGTCTTATTCGATCGAGGCCACCAACGAATTCGATCCGCTGTTTGAAGACATGTATGACTGGAGCGAGGCCCAGGGGCTGGATCTGGACACGCTGATTCACGAAGAAGGCACAGCCCAGATGGAAATCAACTTCCGTCATGGTGCCGCCCTGTCCCTGGCCGACCAGATCATTATCTTCAAAAGAACCATGCGCGAAGCAGCGCTCAAGCATGACGTCAGCGCCACGTTCATGGCCAAGCCGATGACCGGCGAGCCGGGCAGCGCCATGCACGTCCACCAGAGCGTGGTTGATCTGGAGACCGGAGTCTCGGTGTTCTCCAATCCCGATGGCAGCATGAGCGAGCTGTTCATGCACCACATTGGAGGCCTGCAAAAATACATCCCCGAAACCCTGCCGCTGTTCGCCCCCAACGTGAATTCGTTTCGTCGATTCCTGCCCGATACCTCGGCCCCGGTGAACGTGGAGTGGGGCGAAGAAAACCGCACCGTCGGCCTGCGCGTGCCGGACTCCGACCCGCAGAACCGCCGGGTAGAGAACCGCTTGGCCGGCGCCGATGCCAATCCCTACCTGGCCCTGGCCGCCAGTTTGCTCTGCGGCTACGCGGGCATGGTCGAGGGTATCGAACCGAGCGCGCCTGTAGTCGGCCGCGGCTATGAACGGCGCAACCTGCGCCTGCCGCTGACTCTGGAGGCTGCGCTGGAATGCATGGAGCAGTCGGGCATGGCCAAAAAATATCTGGGTGAGCGTTTCACCAAGGGCTTTGTGGCGGTCAAGCGCGTCGAGCACGAGAACTACAAGCAGGTCATCAGCTCTTGGGAACGCGAGTTCCTGCTGTTTAGCGTGTAGGCGGTACCTGCGCCAATGCATTGCAAAATGGACTCACAGAAAGGACATGTGGATGAAACGTATCGCCCTGAAACTGACGTTCGCGGCACTCTGCGGCCTTGCCGGCCAGGCGTCGGCGCAAGACGTGGTTAATATCTATAACTGGACGGACTATATCGCCGAAGACACCCTGGTTAATTTTGAACAACAGACCGGGATCAAGCCGGTTTATGACGTGTTTGATTCCAACGAAACCCTGGAAGGCAAGTTGCTGGCCGGGCGCACCGGTTATGACGTGGTCGTGCCGAGCAACCACTTTCTGGGACGTCAGATCAAGGCCGGGGTATTCCAGAAACTCGACAAGTCACAGATTCCCAACTGGAAGAATCTTGACCCGGCCCTGTTGGCACGGCTGCAAGCCAACGACCCGGGCAATGAGTACGCAGTACCTTACCTGTGGGGCACCAATGGCATTGGCTACAACGTCGACAAGGTCAAGCAGGTTCTGGGCATCGACAAAATAGATTCCTGGAGCGTGTTGTTCGAGCCTGAAAACCTCAAGAAGCTCAAAAGCTGTGGCGTCGCTTTTATGGACTCGGCCGACGAAGTAATGCCAGCGATGCTCAACTATCTGGGGCTCAACCCCCGAAGCCTGGAACTCAAGGACTACAAGGTCGCCGAGAAAAAACTGGAGCCTCTGCGGCCTTACATCAGCTACTTCCATTCCTCCAAGTATGTGACCGACCTGGCCAACGGTGACATCTGTATTGCCTTTGGCTATTCCGGCGACGTGTATCAGGCCATCCATCGTGCGCAAGAGGCGGGCAACGGGGTGAACGTTGCCTACGTGGTGCCTAAAGAAGGCGGCAACCTGTGGTTCGACATGCTGACCATTCCGGCCGATGCCAAGAACCCCAAACAGGCCCATGCGTTTATCAATTACCTGCTGCAACCCGAGGTGATTGCCAAAGTCAGCGAGTACGTGGGGTATGCCAATGCCAACACCCGGGCCACGGCCCTGATGGGTGATGAAATCACCCACAACCCGTCGATCTATCCGCCCGAGTCAGTGCAGGCCAAGCTCTATGTGTCATCCGAGCTGCCACCTGAACTTATGCGCTGGACGACGCGCTCGTGGAACAAGTTCAAGTCCGGTCGTTAATCCTGTGCCGGGCACCAACGTGTGCCCGGTCACTGAACAGGCAATTCTTTTATGACGTCCATGCTGTCTTTACCGCAAACCTATTACAGCGCCACCCGCAACCAGCAGCTCACTTGCCCGGTACTTGAGGGGCAGGCCGAGGCGGACGTGTGCATCATCGGCGCGGGTTTCACCGGGTTGAATACCGCGATTGAACTGGCTGAGCGCGGCCATTCGGTGATCGTGCTCGAGGCGCAGCAAATTGCCTGGGGCGCCAGCGGCCGCAACGGCGGGCAGTTGATTCGCGGGGTTGGTCACGATCTTGATGCGCACGAAAAAACCATCGGCCGCGAAGGTGTCAGAGTGCTGGAACAACTGGGGCTCGACGCGGTGGACCTGGTGCGTCAGCGCATCGAAAAACATGGGATCGACTGTGACTTGCGCTGGGGCTTCTGCGAGCTGGCCAACACCGCGCGCCATGTTGAAAACCTGATGGCCGAGCAGGAGTCGCTGCACAGGCTGGGGTACCGGCACAAGGTCGAGTTGATCGGGCGTGCCGACATGCACCGGGTGGTGGGTTCTGATCGCTACCTGGGCGGGCTGACGGATCAAGGCTCGGGGCACTTGCATCCGCTCAATCTGGCATTGGGTGAAGCCCGGGTGGCTCAGCAGTTGGGAGTCCGGTTGTACGAGAACAGTGCGGCCACCCGGATCGGATATGGCCCGCAGATTCGGGTCCATACCGCCAGCGGCACGGTCAAGGCCAACACCCTGGTACTCGCCGGCAATGCCCATCTGGGCGATCTGGAACCGGCGCTCAGTGGCAAGGTGCTGGCCGCCGCCAGCTATGTCATCGCCACCGAACCCTTGAGCGAGGAACTGGCCCGGACGCTGATTCCCGACAATCGCGCTTTGTGCGATCAGCGGGTAGGGCTTGATTACTATCGGTTGTCGGCTGACCGACGGCTGTTGTTCGGGGGCGCGTGCCATTACTCGGGGCGCACCTTGCAGGACATCGCCGGTTACATGCGCCCGAAAATGCTGGACGTCTTCGCGCAACTGGCAGGCAAGCGGATCGATTTTCAGTGGAGCGGCATGATCGGCATCGGTGCCAACCGGCTGCCGCAGATCGGCCGCTTGCAGGCCCATCCCAACGTGTTTTATGCCCAGGCGTATGCCGGGCACGGGATCAACACCACGCATATGGCGGCGCGTCTGGTGGCGCAGGCCATCAGCCTTGAGCAGAGCACAGGTTTTGAACTGTTCGGGCGAGTGCCGCACATGACGTTCCCGGGCGGTAAGCACCTGCGTTCGCCCTTGCTGGCGCTGGGCATGCTCTGGTACCGGCTCAAGGAAATTGCCGGGCATTGAAGCGAGCATTAATCAACCTGTGGGACCTGGCTGCCAGCTCCCACAAGGTGTGTCTGACAACAACAAAAAATCCAAAAAGGACGTCCCAATGAAGCGATTCACTCCCTGTGTGCTGGCTGCGCTGTTTGCGCTCCCGTCGTTGCAGGCCCTGGCCGCAGCCGACCTGGTGTTCACCAATGGCAAGGTGTTTACCGGCGTGCCGGGCCAGCCACTGGCCAACGCTGTGGCGGTGGAAAACGGCAAGATCATCAAGGTGGGCAGCGATTCCGAAATCCAGGCATTGGCCGACAGCGGGACCCAGCGTGTCGATCTGGCTGGCAAGGTGCTGATGCCGGGGATGATTGATACCCACAGCCACCCCGTTATCGCGGGTCTGGACAGTCTTGGGGCGAATCTGCTCGACGAAGAAAAACCGCTGCCCGAACTTGAGCAATGGATTATCGAGCAAGACAAGGCGGGGACGGCGCGGTCGGGGGATGTGATCAATATTGCCGGGGTCAGTTCGGCTTACTGGGAACAGGCCCGTGAGCTGGGGAAGATTTTCAATCACGGCCGTTGGGCCGACCAGCCGCTGGTCTTGAGCGGTATCGACGGGCATACCGGCTGGGCCAATAACGCGATGCTCAAGCGCGCAAAAATTGATGCCGCACTGGTCAAAAGTCTGCCAGCCAACGAGCAGGGCTATGTGGGTCATGAAGCAGACTTCACTCCAACCGGTTTTTTTGCCGAGTCGCGCTGGGACCAGGTGCGGGGCCAGATTCCCCCGGCTAGCCCCGAAGTGATGCTCAAGGCCGCCCGCGAGGCGGTGAGGGTCAACAATCAATACGGCGTGACCGCCTGGATGGACGCTGCCTCGAACGCTGGAGCGGGCGACTCGTTGTTTGACTTCACCGCTACCGAGCAAAGCCTGGGGGTACTGCCGCTTTATCGACAGCTTGCAGAAAATGGCGAACTGACTGCGCACGTCGCGGCACTGATGCTCACCAACTCCAAAAGCAAGCCTGCCGATCTTGAAGTGCTGGCCCGGGTCATGAAGCAGTTCGAAGGTGTACCCAACCTGACATTCCCCGGTATCAAGGTGTTTGCCGATGGCATTCTGGAGTACCCGGGGCAAACCGCAGCCGTCATCGTGCCGTACAAAAACAGCAACAAAAAGGGTGAGTTGCTGATCGATCCGGCGCACTTCGGTGAACTTGTGGTCGCGGCTGAAAAGCGTGGCTGGATCGTCCATATGCACGCAGTCGGTGACCGCGCGGTACGTGAGTCACTCAACGGCTTTGAGTATGCGCGCAAGCTCAATCCGGCTCCGGTCGCCCACAGCATCAGCCACCTGCAGCTGGTCAGTCCTAAAGAGTTTCCACGCTTTGCCCAGCTCGGGGTGATCGCCTCGATGCAACTGCTGTGGGCCATAGAAGAGAGCTACACCATTGACTTGGTCAAGCCCTATATCAGCGCCTTCGCTTATGGCTATCAGTACCCGGCCAAATCCCTGCAGGACGCGGGTGCGATGATTGCCGGTGCCAGTGACTGGCCGGTATCGAGCCCGAACCCGTGGAACGCCATTGGCCAGGCCGTTACTCGCGACGGGCCCATGGGTGTGCTCAATGCCAAAGAAAGAGTCGATCGTCAGACCATGTTTTATGCCTATACCTCCAACGCTGCCAAAACCCTGGGGCTGGATGAGCAGATCGGTTCGTTGGTGCCCGGCAAGCAGGCTGACCTGATCATTCTCGATCGTGACGTATTCAACGTCGGCGACCACGAATTGTTCGATACCAAAGTGCTGAAAACATACTTCGGCGGTAAGCAGGTAAACGCCCCCGAAGCCTGATTGAAAAACCCGGTCTCTGGCGCCACGACCCAGTGGCGTCAGGCGCAGCCGTGCGCGAATTTCCATGCAACCCTATAAAAACAAGAGAAAACCCATGAACGCAGTGTCTGTCTTCATACTTGCCGGTCTGGCCCTGTCGCCTGTGCTCAGCGCACAGGCGGTAGAACTGAACGATCAGTTTTCCCTGGTGATCACCCCCACGCTGGTCAGTGATTACCGTGCCAACGGGCTCTCACAAACCAAGGGCGATCCCGCCGCGCAACTGGCCATCACACTCAGCCACGCCAGTGGTTTGTACGCCGGTATCTGGACCTCCAATGTCAATTTCGGCCATGGCTCAAAAGCGCGTCAGGAAATCGAGTACTACGGGGGCTACGCCTGGCAAATCAGCGACAGCATCAGCCTGGATACTTTCTACACCCGTTACGAATTTGCGCGTGAAAGCGGCTACAACCAGAGCGACGTGCAGACCGTGCTGGATGTGTACGGTGTATTGCTGGGGGGCAAATACGTCACCAACATGCAAGGCCCTGGCTACGAGGACGAGAACGGCGAATTCCATAAAGGTAAAAAAGACGAGGACTTGTCGACGTTCTTCATCGGTTATCACACCTTGCTACCCGCAGAGTTCGGTTTGCAGGTGCGTTATGAATATGTGGACTACAAGGATGATGTTTTTTTCAGCGACAGTGGAAAGGGGCGGGCGGACTACACCGATTGGGAAATCAAACTCACTCGCGACTTTGTCGGCGTCAGCTGGGGACTGAGCTACATCGACACCAGCCTGTCGAAAACCGAGTGCCAGAGCTACACCGGTTATGACGATGTGTGCGGCGCAACCCTGCTGGCCAGCGCCAGTAAAACGTTCTAAACCGGGGCTGCCAGGGCATCGGCACGGTCAGCGTGTGATCGTACAACCCGCTTGAGCTATGATGCGTGGATGTTTTGCCCCGATGCCCTTGAATCCGAGAAAGATTTTCACCATGGAAAACCCAAACGACGTCCCCCGCCTTCCTCGAAAACGCCGCAGCCTCGCGCAGGAGTTGGTGACGGTGCTGTCCGAGCAGATTCGTGACGGCCTGCTCAAACGAGGCGACAAGCTGCCCACCGAATCCGCGATCATGCAAGCCCATGGTGTGAGCCGCACAGTAGTGCGTGAAGCAATTTCCCGGTTGCAGGCTGCAGGTCAGGTCGAGACCCGGCATGGCATCGGCACCTTTGTGCTGGATACGCCAAGCCCGAGCGGTTTTCGTATAGATCCGGCCACTGTGGTCACTCTGCGTGACGTGCTGGCGATTCTTGAACTGCGTATCAGCCTGGAAGTCGAGTCAGCGGGGCTGGCCGCTCAGCGCCGCAACGACGAGCAATTGGCCGCGATGCGTGCGGCACTGGATGCCCTGAACGAAAATACCGCCCGTGACGGCGATGCGGTGGCCTCGGATTTCCAGTTTCATTTGCAGATTGCACTGTCGACGGGCAACCGCTACTTCACCGACATCATGACGCACCTGGGCACCAGCATCATCCCGCGCACCCGTCTCAACTCCGCCAGCCTGGCCCATGATGACCAGCGCCAGTACATGAATCGCCTGAGCCGTGAGCACGAAGAAATCTACACCGCCATTGCCCGCCAGGATTCGGACGCTGCCCGGGCCGCCATGCGCCTGCACCTGACCAACAGTCGCGAACGCCTGCGCCACGCCCACGAAGAAGCCGAAGCGCACGGCTGATCGAAGCGTTGAGCCCGCGATCCCAGTAGTCGCTGACGAGGCACGAGGCTGCGATCGACTGCAAAGCAGTCGTCATTCAGCCTCCGGGGTGTGCCATTGGATACAGGGCAGGGCAGGCGTTCCAAAGAGCTCGCAGCCTCGTGCCTCGTCAGCGACTACGGGCTGTGTTTGTCGTTAAATTAAATTTCATCCACCAGCAACCCTTCTTGAACCCCTCTATAGCAGGGCTTTGCACAGGTTGATGTCTCGGCAATTGAGCCCCCGTGCAGGCAAATTGAAGAATTGGGATTGACGATTATATTTATAGTTGTACGATGACGTACGACACGGCGAAGGCACTGCCGTTTTTTCATCACATTAGCTCCCAGGGTGTTCGAATAATGAATCCACAAGAACTGAAGTCCATCCTCTCTTCCGGCCTGCTGTCTTTTCCGATTACCGATTTCAATGCTCAGGGTGATTTCCACCGTGAGGGCTACATCAAGCGTCTGGAATGGCTGGCCCCGTATGGCGCTTCTGCCTTGTTCGCTGCAGGCGGCACCGGTGAGTTCTTCTCCCTGGCGGCCAGCGAATATTCCCAAGTGATCAAAACCGCTGTCGATACCTGTGCCAACAGTGTGCCGATCCTGGCCGGTGTCGGTGGCTCGACCCGCCAGGCCATCGAATACGCGCAAGAAGCTGAACGTCTGGGTGCCAAAGGTTTGCTGTTGCTGCCGCATTACCTGACTGAAGCCAGTCAGGACGGGGTTGCCGCCCACGTTGAAGCGGTGTGCAAGTCGGTCAAGATCGGAGTGATCGTTTACAACCGTAACGTTTGCCGCCTGACCGCGCCGCTGCTGGAACGACTGGCCGAGCGCTGCCCGAACCTGATCGGTTACAAGGACGGCCTGGGTGATATCGAGTTGATGGTTTCGATCCGCCGCCGTCTGGGCGACCGTTTCAGCTACCTCGGCGGTCTGCCAACCGCAGAAGTCTATGCCGCTGCCTACAAGGCGCTGGGCGTACCGGTTTACTCCTCGGCAGTGTTCAACTTCATCCCCAAGACTGCGATGGACTTCTACCACGCCATTGCCCGTGAAGATCACGCGACCGTGGGCAAGATCATTGATGACTTCTTCTTGCCGTACCTGGACATCCGCAACCGCAAGGCCGGTTATGCCGTAAGCATCGTCAAGGCAGGCGCCACTATTTCCGGTTACACCGCAGGTCCGGTGCGTACGCCACTGACCGATCTGTTGCCGGAAGAATACGAAGCCCTGGCGGCCTTGATCGACAAGCAAGGTCCGCAGTAACGAATGACCAAGGCCGCTGAGAAATCAGCGGCCTTTTGCGTTGTAGACACACCGATCCACCCTGTAGGAGCGAGCTTGCTCGCGAGCTGTTTGGGTTTAAAAGCTCGCGCCGACAGGATAAAAAATAGTTACCCGCGCATAAAAATAATCAGTGGGAGTACATCTACATGCCAGCGACCAAGCCGACGCATGTCCGTTATTTGATTTTGCTCATGCTGTTTCTGGTGACCACGATCAATTATGCCGACCGCGCTACCATCGCTATCGCAGGCTCCAGCCTGCAAAAAGACCTCGGTATCGACGCCGTTACTCTGGGTTTTATTTTTTCTGCATTTGGCTGGGCCTACGTGGCCGGACAAATCCCCGGCGGCTGGCTGCTCGACCGTTTCGGTTCGAAAAAAGTCTATGCCCTGAGCATCTTCACCTGGTCGCTGTTCACCGTGCTGCAAGGCTATGTCGGTGAATTCGGCATCTCCACCGCTGTGGTGGCGCTGTTTATGTTGCGTTTTCTGGTGGGCCTGGCGGAAGCGCCCTCGTTTCCCGGTAATGCCCGTATTGTTGCCGCCTGGTTTCCCACCGCCGAACGCGGCACCGCGTCAGCCATCTTCAATTCGGCGCAGTATTTCGCCACGGTGATCTTTGCCCCGCTGATGGGCTGGATCGTTTACACCTTCGGCTGGCAGCACGTGTTTATCGTGATGGGCGGCATCGGCATTGTGTTCTCGCTGATCTGGCTCAAAGTTATCCACAGCCCGCGCCAGCATCCAATGATCAACGAGGCCGAGTTCAGGCACATCGCCGACAACGGCGGCCTGGTCGACATGGATCAGGACAAGGGCACGGGTAAAAAGGTCGACGGCCCGAAGTGGGATTACATCCGCCAGTTGCTGACCAATCGCATGATGCTCGGCGTGTACCTGGGCCAGTATTGCATCAACGGCATTACCTATTTCTTCCTGACCTGGTTCCCGGTGTACCTGGTCCAGGAGCGCGGCATGACCATTCTCAAAGCCGGTTTCATTGCCTCGCTTCCGGCCATCTGCGGCTTTATCGGCGGTGTGCTGGGCGGTGTGATTTCCGATTACCTGCTGCGCAAAGGCCATTCTCTGACGTTTGCCCGCAAGGCTCCGATCATTGGCGGCCTGTTGCTGTCGACCAGTATCGTGGCGTGCAACTACGTGGATATTGAATGGATGGTCGTGGGCTTCATGGCACTGGCCTTCTTCGGCAAAGGCGTGGGCGCACTGGGGTGGGCAGTGGTGTCTGACACCTCGCCGAAACAAATCGCCGGTCTGAGTGGCGGTCTGTTCAACATGTTCGGCAACATCGCGTCCATCACCACTCCGATCGTTATCGGTTACATCATCAGCACCACCGGCTCGTTCAAATGGGCACTGGTGTTTGTCGGCTGCAATGCACTGGTGGCGGTGTTCAGCTATCTGGTCATCGTTGGCCCGATCAAACGGGTGGTACTCAAAGATCCACCGGTAAGCGGGCCGCAACTGACCAAACTTGTTTCAGCACATCCTTGAAGGGCGGCGCCATGACTTTGATTGAACACTCCGACTCGCCGCGCACTATCCGGCTGCATGCTCTGGACAACGTCGCGGTGGTGGTTAACGACCAGGGCGTGCCGGCCGGAACCGAGCTGGCTGAGGGCCTGGTCACCCTGGATTTTGTGCCGCAAAGCCACAAGGTCACGCTGGTAGACATTGCCCGGGGCGGCGAGGTCATCCGTTACGGTCAGACCATCGGCTACGCGTTGCAAGCCATCCCCCGGGGCAGCTGGGTCAATGAAGACCAGTTGCGCATGCCCACCGCGCCGCCGCTGGACAGCCTGCCGCTGGCCACTGAGGTGCCGGTCGCGCAGGCGCCCCTTGAAGGCTTCACCTTCGAGGGCTATCGCAATGCTGACGGCACCGTGGGCACGCGCAACATTCTGGGAATCACCACCACCGTGCAGTGCGTGACCGGGGTGCTGAACCATGCGGTCAAGCGTATCCGTGACGAACTGTTGCCCCTATACCCCCATGTCGATGATGTGGTCGCGTTAACCCACAGCTATGGCTGCGGCGTGGCCATCAGCGCCACCGATGCCTACATCCCGATCCGCACGGTGCGCAATCTGGCACGCAACCCGAATCTGGGTGGCGAAGCGCTGGTCATCAGCCTGGGCTGTGAAAAACTCCAGGCCGGCCAGGTGATGCACGCTGACGACAGCTCGGTGGACCTCAGTGAACCGTGGCTGTACCGCTTGCAGGATTCCAGTCACGGCTTCAGCGAAATGGTCGAGCAGATCATGGCGCTGGCAGAGACCCGGCTGAAGAAACTCGATCAGCGCCGCCGCGAAACCGTACCGGCCTCCGAACTGATTCTGGGCATGCAGTGCGGCGGCAGTGATGCGTTTTCCGGGATCACCGCCAACCCGGCGCTGGGCTATGCCTCGGACTTGCTGCTCAGGGCGGGGGCGACAGTCATGTTTTCTGAAGTCACCGAAGTGCGCGATGCCATTTACCTGCTGACCTCCCGTGCCGAAAATCGCAGCGTTGCCCAGGAGCTGGTGCGTGAAATGGACTGGTATGACCGCTACCTGGCCAAAGGCGAAGCGGATCGCAGCGCCAACACCACACCGGGCAACAAGAAAGGCGGGTTGTCGAACATCGTTGAAAAATCCCTGGGCTCCATCGTTAAGTCCGGCAGCAGCGCGATCAATGGTGTGCTCGGCCCTGGCGAACGCTTCACGCGCAAAGGGCTGATTTTCTGTGCAACGCCGGCCAGCGATTTTGTGTGCGGCACCTTGCAGCTGGCGGCGGGGATGAACCTCCACGTGTTCACCACAGGCCGCGGGACACCCTATGGCCTGGCCATGGCGCCGGTGGTTAAAGTCTCTACCCGGACCGAGCTGGCGCAGCGCTGGCCGGACCTGATCGACATCGACGCCGGACGCATTGCCACCGGACGGGCAACGATAGAAGAACTGGGCTGGGAGCTGTTCCACTACTACCTGGACGTGGCCAGCGGCAAGAAACACACCTGGGCCGAACACCACAAACTGCACAACGACATCACGTTGTTCAACCCGGCGCCGATTACCTGAAGCCCCCGCTCAATTCAGGAGCATGCCCCAGAACATGGCGATGACCGCAAGTGCCATCGCCACGGCACAGCTCCAGCCAAGCAGGGTCAAGCCACGGCCAATGGTGAAGTTACCCATGATGTCTTTGCGTGAGGCCATGCGCATCATCAAGAACATGATGGGTACGGCGATCACGCAATTGACCACCGCACTCCACACCAGCGCCTTCATCGGATCGATGGGGGCAAAGCAGATCGCAATTCCTATCAGCGTCGAGACCGCAATCACGGCGTAAAAGGCTTTTGCCTCCCTGGGCTTGGCGGCCAGGCTGTTGCTCCACTGGAAAGCACCCGCCAGGGCATAGGCCGAGGAGCCTGCCAGTACCGGTATGGCCAGCATCCCCGTGCCGATGATGCCGCCTGCGAACAGCCAGAAAGCGAATTCGCCGGCAATCGGGCGCAAGGCGCTGGCCGCCTGGGCCGAGGTCTGGATGTCGGTAACGCCGTGGTTATGCAGGGTCAGAGCGGTGGTCAGCATGATGAAAAAGGCAATGATGTTGGAAAACGCCATGCCGACCAGAGTGTCGCCACGGATTCGCTTGAAGTTGACCTTTGCCTGCTCCGGAGCCTCGATCAGGGATTGCGCGCCCGGATGATCTTTTATTTCTTCGACTTCTTGCGACGCCTGCCAGAAAAACAGATAGGGGCTGATGGTGGTGCCGAAAATGGCCACCACCATGGTGACGTACTCGGGTTTGAAAGACAGTTGCGGCCATAGGGTTCGCAACAGCACCTGGCTCCATGGAATCTGCACGGCGAAGAGGAGGCCGACGTAGGCCAGCAGCACCAGGGTCAGCCACTTCAGCACCCGCACATAGCGGGTATAGGGAATGAAGACCTGCAGCAGGATGGAAATCACTCCGAAGGCGACCGCATACCCATGGGGCGGGCCGCCGATCAGCAGCTTGAGCGCTTCGCCCATGGCGGCGATATCGGCACCAATGTTGGCAATATTGGCGATCAGCAACAGCGAGACGATGGTGTAAAGAAAGGGCCTGGAGTAATGGGTACGCAGATTGGTCGCCAGGCCATGGCCACTGACGCGACCAATCTGGGCACTGATGACTTGAATACCGACCATCAGCGGGAAAGTGAGCAGTAAGGTCCACAGTGTGTTCAAGCCAAACTGGGCGCCGGCTTGCGAGTAAGTGGCGATGCCGCTGGGATCGTCATCTGCCGCGCCGGTGATGAGACCCGGGCCGAGCTTCTTGAACAGCGCAGTATCACCGTCAACGGGCGGAGTCGAAGTTGGCGCGGGTTTTTTCATGATGCTCGAGTCGCAACGGCGGCAGGGCTGCCACACTTAGTTGTGACTCAGGCTTTGGCTCAAGAGTTCAGGCCATCTGACCCCGCATTACGGGTGCCGATGGCCTGCGCCGGACTATTTCGCTGTAATCACCGACAGCTTGGTAATCCCCGCACGTTCGATCGAGGCCATGGCCCGTGCCACTTCGCCATAGTTCACCCCGTTGTCCGCCTGCAATTGCACGCGAACATCGGGGTCTTTGGCCTTGGCGGCCTGCAAGTTGAATTCGAGCGTTTGCGGCTGTACTTCGTCCTTGTTGATGAACACTTTGCCTTTGTCGTCGATGCTGACCACCAGCGGGTCTTTCTGCTCGACCGGGGCCACAGCCTCGGTCTTGGGCAGGTTGATTGGGATGGAGTTGGTCAGTAGCGGGGCGGTGACGATAAACACCACCAGCAACACCAGCATCACGTCCACCAGTGGCGTGACGTTGATCTCGCTGAGTACTTCATCGCTGTCCTGGGTTGAGAACGCCATATCAGGACGCCTCCTTCACTTTTTGAGCAGATGCTGCAGATTTGTTCAGCACCGGATGCAAATGCACGCGGAATGAGCTCTTCTGCGCGAGGCTGTAGAAGTCGTGGGCGAAGTCGTCCAAGTCAGCGACAGTGAGTTTCAGGCGGCGCAAAAAGTAGTTGTAGACCAGCACCGCAGGTACTGCGACCGCGATCCCGACACCGGTCGCGACCAGCGCTGCGCCAATGGGGCCGGCCACGGTTTCAAGGCTGGCGGAGCCGGCAGCACTGATGCCTTTCAAGGCCGACATAATGCCCCACACGGTGCCGAACAAACCGATAAAAGGCGAGGTGCTGCCGATACTGGCCAGAATGGCCAGGCCACTTTCCAGCGAGCGGCGTTCGCGCACGATCTGCTGGCGCAAGGCCCGTTCGAGGCGGTCCTGATGGTTGATCGCATGGCTCAGGTCAGTGGCGGGCGCGCCGCCTTCGGCGACTTGAATGGCGTTGTAGCCAGCTTGCGCGACGCGGGCTGCAGCGCCCGGCTGGGTGTGGGCCAGTTCAGCGGCCGAGTCCAGGCTTGAGGCGGCCCAGAAGCGTTTGTGGAATTTTCGGTCCTGGGCCTTGAGCCGGGTGAACTGCACCCCTTTGATCAGTGCGAGGCCCCAGGTAGCGACCGAAAAAATAATCAGCAGCCAGATAACCGCATGTTCAATGGATTCGAAAGGGGAAGCGATCAGGTTCATGGTGTGGCTCTCCAACAAGGCATTGGTTCGTGTGTAGCGATGCGCCTTTTGTCAGGTGGCCCGCGGTCTATCGATAGGGTTGAATTACTTGATTTTGAAGTCGATGGGTACGCTGACCCAGCCGTCCTGGGCGACGTCGCCCTGTTTGGCCGGTACAAAACTCCAGCGTTTGACCGCTGCCAGGGCTGCGTCATCAAGCTGGGTGCGACCGCTGCTTTTCTGGATTTGAATCTCGCCGGGTTTACCGCTCGCCAGCACATGCACCCGTAGCAGCACCGTACCTTCCCAGCCGCGACGCATCGCCAGCCCCGGGTACTCCGGTGCCGGGTTATGCAGGTAGCCGGCATTGGCCGAGGCCGGGGTCACGGGCCTGGGCGCGGGTGGTGCCGGTGGCGCTGGCGCGGCAACCGGCGGTGCTGGCGGTGCCGGTGGTTGTTCGACCGGTTTGGCGACGGGCTTGGGCACCGGCTTGACCACCGGTTTGGGTTTGGGCGGTGGCGGCGGCTTCACCGCCAGTTCGTCCTCCACGGGCGGTGGCGGTTCGGCCACCGGTTGCGGGATAGGTTCTGGCGGTGGAGGCGGGGTTTCGATGACCGGTGCCGGCTGCGAAAACTCGATGGTCATCGGCGGGACTTCCGGTGGCACGATCGGCAGTACGGGCGCCGGTGACTGGCTGATCCAGTAAATCACTGCGCCATGCAGTGCCAGGGCAAAAACCCCCAGCAGCACGGCTTCGCCTCGACCCAAGATGCGCTTGGGCGCGGGCAACCGCAGCAGCGCCAGCGGCCCTCGATAAACCCGCCCCAGATCGACCAACTCGCCGATCGGTGCCTGATGCCACAGGGCCTCTGACACTGCGCCTGCGGTCTGGACTTTGGCCATTGACTGACTCCATTTAAAAATAACCGTTAAAAGCACCAGAGCAATAACTGTGCCTGCCCATGTTTAGCGCGCCTGAGGCCACAGCTGCGGGCTGTGCCGGGTGCTTTAAGGTCCTTCACAGGGGGCGGCGGGGAGTATCAAAGACGACAAGTTTGTCGTTAATGGAGCAATAACTGTTGCGCAGCTGTTGCTCTGTCAACAGCCGGCTCTGGCCTGCATTCCGAGTGATTGCGCCGGCCCGGGCGTTCGGCACAGGCGCAAGTTGCAGGTTATTAGCGTTCAACTTCCAGTGGGTCACGATTATTGTCTTAATGTCGGACATGGTAGCTTTCGGCTATCATTCTTTATCTGAATTCAGCAAAGATTTTACAAGTCCCTGACATATTCCAGTTTTCCTGAAGTTAGTGTTTTAGGACAAGGACGCTCTGGAGAAGGTAATGCAGGAAGATATAACTGTTAATGAAAGAGAGTTTGATCGGGTCTGGAGCTCCTTTACGGCTCTATTGCATGAGTCGCAGGATTATATATGCAGTGAGTGGCACCACGGGGTGGAGGCACTCAGGTTGATGGAACGACCTATAGAGATCGAAAAAATAAAGGATGTTATTTCTACACAAGGGGGTGCAATCAAACTGACCTACCCTGTCGGGCTTGACGCCTGGTTTGCAATTCTGGCGCAAGGGAAGTTTCCGGTATACGCCAACGTCAGGCCTCCCGAACATGTAGCGCAATCGGACATGACCGATTTCTATCACGACCTCTTTGGTCATGCGCCCTATTTTGTGTTCCCGAAGTTCAACCAGGTGAGCAAGCAATTTGCTGTCTTGTGGGCCACGGTCACTAAAGAGCAACGCGAACTATTGTTGAAACTGTGGTTTTACACACTTGAGTTCGGCGTGGTGGCCCGGGGCGATAAACTTTATGCCTTTGGTGGTGGATTGATTACGTCGAATGTTGCATTGAAGCGCTTCATAAACAAAAACATTGAAATCATGGAGTATGACCTGGCAAGTGTATTGGAGTCGGGCATCTCGGCGGCGGGTGAGCCTGAAAGATTGTTTGTTTTTGAATCTGTTGCGGATGTGTACGCCAAACTTACAGAGGGCATGAGACATGTTGTCTAGAAAGAATCTGGAAATTTTAGTGGCGGCGCAGAAAAGGTTGTACTGCACTTTTCCTGAACTTCCTTCATTTGAGCAGCGTTGGGATTTCGAAACGGACGGTGTCATTCAGGCGCTTTTAACCCGGCTGGGCGATAACGACCCCTATTTCCACCCCCGCTATGCCGGGCACATGTCCGGGTATGTGTGCGATGTGGCGGTCATGAGCTATTTCCTGGCCATGCAGTTCAATCCCAATAATCATAGTTATGACGGAGGGCGTGCCACAACGAAGATGGAAGTTGAGTGCCTTGACAGCATGGCCAGGATGCTGGACTGGAATCATTATCAGGGGCATCTGACTTCGGGCGGGACAATAGGCAATCTTGAGGCCTTGTGGATTCACAGGGCGTTGGGAGCCAACACGGTAATTTGCAGCAAGGGGGCTCACTTTACCCACAAGCGCGCGGCCAATATCCTTGATCTCAAGTACCTTGAAGTGGATGTCACCAAAGACGGCAGCCTGTGCTCAATAGCGTTGTCAGGTGTACTGGCTGCACTGGAGGCTACAGATGTGCCCGTGGTGGTATGTACTTTAGGGACCACCCTCAATGGTGCAATCGACCCCCTGGATGAAATATTTTCCCTTAAGGCCGAACATGATTTTAAAGTTCATGTCGATGCGGCCTATGGCGGCTACTTCTATTTGATTCGAGCGCGTCTTGCTGGACGTAACCGAAAAGCTTTCGACTTTCTGCCCGCCGCGGATTCGATAGTCATTGATCCTCATAAACATGGGCTTCAAGGTTTTGGCTGTGGCGCACTGCTGTTGAGAGGTGTCAGCGAGTCGACGTCGCAAGCGATATATACGCACGACTCGCCGTACACTTATTTTGACCGGCGAGGTATCAGCATCGGTGAAAAGACCCTGGAATGTTCCCGGCCTGGCGCAGCTGCAGCTGCGTTGTGGGCCACCATGCAATGTCTCCCTTTAGAAGAAGAGGGGGAGTTTTCCCGGGTGCTTCTTTCTTGTCATACCGCGGCCGTTAAAATGTCTGAACTGCTTTTTGCCGTTGATGACGTGAGGCTTGTCGTTCGTGAACCGGCTCTTGATATCGTGGTGTTTTATATTGAATGTGCGGATATCAGCGCTGCGACACGCCAACTGTATGAGCAACTTAAAGCCTCAGGTTTTTATGTGGCGATGGCAGACTGTGATATTTCATCTGAAACCGGCGTATTTCGTGAAGTCAGCTGTATAAGACTGACGCTGATGAAAAAGGAACACTTGGCCATGGTTGATGAGTTGGCGGATCAAATCATCAGGCTATCGAAGTGCATCGCCGATGAGTACAGGAGTCAATACCAGGCTCTGTAATTGAGCGGTAGTGTATATAACCATCCGGGTGTTATTGCTGAACACCCGGACGGGCAATAGTTGCCGTAGTTATCAATATTGATGGGGTGCAGGCAGGGCTCTGTATCGTCACCTGTTTGTCTTTCAAGGAGTCATGGTTGCTCTCGGTTCTGCGGGGGGCGCCATCGGTTTTATTTTTTCTGATTTATTGGCGCGCCAATAAGTGCGAGTTGCACGGGTTTGAATTGGACGGCGTCTTACTGGCGATAACAGCGAACCTTTTAACCGGAAGTTCGACTTGAGTAGGTATACGTCCATGAAGCCAATCTTAGGTATTTGTCTCGTTACCCGGGCCCAGACTCTAATCGAGGATGTGACCTTTGTTATTGAACAGTTGCAGGCGTGCCGACAGCCCGCTCCCTGTGCACCTGACCGGCCGCTGAAGCAGGGTGGCAATGAAGGCATGCTCTGCGGGCCGGGGCCAAAACCGCGAAGCGAGGCGGTACTGCAAATGCTTGTCCTCAAGACCCGGCACTACCTGCAAGCAATGCTGCCCGATGTCATGGTGGTGCCTGAGCCGTGCCTGATGAGCTTCACCTCGATCGAGGCGGCACAGGTGCAGCTGTGTTGCCAGGCCCCGCAACTGTCCAGCCAGATATTTATCCTCGATCTCAGTGAGCAGGCCGAGGCCAGCTTCGAAGACCCGTTTGACGCGCTGATCGCCATTACGCCCGGCACGCGCCTCTCGCCCCATTCAGCACTGATGTATTGCGCCTTGTCAGCCTTGGCGGGGTGGATGAACCAGGTGGGCGGGAACCGTAATCTGCGAGTGATTGATGATGACCGTGCCGCTCGGCGCGCGGACTTGCTGCGCATTGTGCTCGATCACCTGGAGCACGTTCACTTTAACCGCCTGCTGGCACGTTCCATTACCAGCCCGTTGCTGTCAGTGAGCATGGCCACCGAAGTGACACGGTTCATGCGCAGTCGCTGGCAAGAGCACTGGGACTTTCATTCATACACGGGCTCCATGGTTGCAGGGTTGATCCAGTCCATGCAGCAGAACCTCACCGGAACAGGAGTGCGGTGCTTCAGCGGGTGCAATGAGCACAGTCTGGCGGTCAGTGCCATGGCTGGCTGGCAGCTGTTTGGCCGTGCTTATGTGATCACCGTGACGTCGGGCATGATTGACGAGTTTCGCGGTACCCTGGCCAACCTCAAGCGCCTCGGTGCGCCGGGGCTGATCATCTGTGCCGACAGCCCGGAGAATGTCTGGTACGCCTTCCAGGGCACCCACGACGTTGAAAACAACGGGTGCCGGGTGATCGAGGCCAAAGGCTTGCGCCAGGTCTTCATCCGCAAGGTCGAGGAGGTTGGCACTTGCCTGGAGCAGGCTTTCGCCATGCTCGCCGAGCGGGCGGAGCCGGTGTTCATCCTTGCTACCCAAGGTGTGTTGGAGTCCCGTCCCAGGAAGCCGCTGAATGTAGGTTTGCCTGGGCGGGGGACGGCCCTTGATACCCCCCTCGACAGCAGTCAGCTCCAAGCGCTGGATCAGGCCCTGGATCTGATCAATCACCAGCCGCTGCACTTGCTCTGGCAATGCGGCAAGCTCAGCGACGGGCAACGCCAGCGAGTCTACGTACTGGCCGAGCGCGCAGCCATTGCCCTGGCCGACAGCATCACCCAGCCCGGGAGCGTCGGCCCATACCATAAGGGCCAACCGGTGCCGCAGTATCTGGGGCCGTTGTCCCTGTATGGTTTCAGTCGCCGTATCTATCACTTCATGCACACCGGGCATGAGCTCAACGGGCCGCAAAGCCATTGCGTGTTCTTTCTAAAGGGCAAGGTCGACCAGGCGGCCACACCATTCTCCGAAGGCAAGCTCAAGCGCCAGTTGCGGATCGTGCAGGTCAATCATGAGCCGCGTCATGTTTCGCCTTTTACTGACCTGTCGCTCAATGTGCCGCTGGATGTCTTTCTCGATCATATAGAGCGCGGTTTGCAGGTCGAACCGCAGGTCCTCGCACTGCGCCGTGCCAAGCTTGAGGTGTTGTCCGGTATCAGCGAGAGCGTCGCGGTGGACCAGGTCGAGACGCTGCCGATGACCGCCAACTACTTCTTTCTGCGCCTGGGCAACCTGGTGCGCGAGCTGATCGAGCAACAGGGCTATCGCTACATTGGCGTCTACGACGTCGGGCGCTGTGGCATTTCTGCGCTACGTAATGTGCCGCGCACTGATCCGGGGTTTTCCGGCTGGTACGGACGCGCCTTGATGGGGGACGGTCTTATGGCGCTGCCTTACATTGCCATGACCGGCTCGGGCAACGTGCTGGCGTTTGTCGGTGACGGTGCCCGGGCGCTGGTGCCGGATATCGAGGCGCGGCTCATCGATGGCCTGGCCGGCGATCGCGGTGCAAAAAAACGCAACGTGACCCTGTTCTATCTAACCAATGGCCTGTTGTCGCTGATCCAGACCTACCTCGACAAGCGATACGCCCATAACGGCGCGTTGCAGGTTGCAGTCTCCAGTGCCGGGTCATTGGCCGTTTCACTGGAGCGGGCGGGCTCGATCTGCGTGCACCGCGAACGCCTGGTGAAGTTCGATGAGGCACGCCTGCGCAGCCTTCTGATGTGTCCCGGGCAATTGAATATTATCGACGTATTGCTGGCCCACAACTCGGAGGGCGATGGCTTGAGTCTGGTCTCGGAAACCGCTTGGAGCCGTCAATGAGCGTGCATAGGGAGCACCCCACCATGAAATTCGGTTTTATTGCCCATCCGACTTCCATCGGCCTGCAGCGTCAAGTCAAAATTATCGACCTGCTGGACCGTACGCTTGCCGAGCAGAATCTGGGCTATCAATCTCAACTCTGGAAGCCGCGCAACCTGGTGCCGTTCGCTGATTTCGGGCGTATCGTCAGTGCCACCGGTGCTACCTGCGAAGGTATTTTGCATTACCTGCCGCTCACCGCCGAGCAGATGCTCAGCCAGCCGCGAACGATCGCTGAGCGCGTACTGGAAGGTGTGCAAAGCCTCAGCGCGCAAGGTGCCCAGCTGGTGGGTCTGGGGGGCTTTACCGCGATTGTCGGCAACCGTGGTTTGCAAACGCTGGACCGTAGCGGCGTGGCGGTGACCACCGGTAATTCGCTGACTGCCTTTGCGGCCTACAAGAACGTGCTTGAAGCCATGGCCCGCCTGGATGTGTCGCCCGCTGACTGCGAAGTGGCGGTGGTCGGCTACCCCGGCTCTATCGCTCTGGTTATTGCCAGGCTGCTGGCGCGCAAGGGTTGCCGCCTGCGCCTGGTGCACCGGGGCAGTGTCGAGCAGGGCCATAAAAGTCTCAGCTACCTGCCGGTGCAAATGCACCCTCAGGTGTGCCTGACTCCCGAGATCGCTACCTGTTACGACGAGGTGCTGTTCTACGTCGCAGCGACCTCCAGCGGCGGGGTGATCGACCCTTATCGACTGGCCCCGGGCTCAGTAGTGGTGGACGCTGCTTTGCCCAGGGACGTGCTGCCCTTTCATCACGACCGCAACGACATCCTGATCATCGACGGTGGACTGGTGTCCGCCAGCGAGGCCGTGCGCTTTGGAACCGAGTCTCTTGGGCTGGCCCCCAAGAAGTTCCTCAATGGCTGTCTGGCCGAAACCCTGGTTCTGGCTCTGGAAGGCCGCGCGCAAGCTTTTTCCATCGGCCGTGAATTGCCCGAGGAGCAGGTGCTGGAGATAGGCCGGATCGCCGGCGAACATGGTTTTTCGCCATCGCCGATGGCCTCCAGTGGCGAGCGCCTGCACCCGCAGGCGTTTCAGACCTTGCGCCGCTTTCACCATCGCGGTGCCGAGGCCGCCCCCAGCGATTGTGCGCCGCAAGTGCGCGACGAAGTCCTGCGCTGCTTTGGCCAGCACATCAACCCGGTGTTGCAGGCGTTCTACCGGTTCAACCATATCGAACGGGTCTTTACCCGGGGCAGTGGATGCTGGCTGACCGATCTCAATGGCGACCGTTATCTGGATTTTGTCGCCGGCTATGGCTGCCTGAACACCGGGCACAACCATTCGCGGGTCAACCAGGCATTGCAGGCTTACCTGCAACAGCAGCACCCAACCTTTGTGCAATACGTATCGGTGCCGCAACAAACCAGCTTGCTGGCGCAGCGACTCTGCGAACTGGCACCGGGCAATCTTGAACGGGTGTTTTTCAGTAACTCCGGCACCGAAGCCATAGAAGCCGCGTTGAAATTAGCCATGGCTGCCATGGCCCGTCCGCGGGTGCTGTATTGCGAGAACGGATACCACGGCAAGACTCTGGGCGCGTTATCAGTGACCGGTCGCAGTAAGCACCGCGAGCCCTTCAAACCATTGCTGGAACGTTGTGATTCGATTCCTTTCGGTGACATTGCTGCTCTGGAAGCGGCCCTGGTCCAGGGGCAAATTGGTGCTTTTATCCTGGAACCGGTCCAGGGTGAGGGCGGGGTGATCCTGCCGCCTGCGGGCTATCTGCGACAGGTGCGGGCACTGTGCAGTGCCCATGGTTGCCTGATGATTCTCGACGAGATCCAGACGGGGCTCGGGCGTACCGGCAAATTATTTGCGTGTGAATGGGAAGAGGTGGTGCCTGACATTCTGGTGCTGGCAAAATCCCTCTCCGGCGGTGCCGTGCCCATAGGCGCTACGCTGTCCGGGGCGGCGCTGTGGGATCGAGCCTATGGCAGCATCGACACCTTCGCCTTGCATACTTCGACCTTCGGTGGCGGCAACTTTGCCTCTGCTGCGGCCCTTGCGACTCTTGACGTGATCATCGACGAAGACCTGGCCGGCAATGCCGCCCGTGTTGGTGGCCAGCTCAAGGCCGACTTGCGTGAAGTGGTCAGTGCCTACCCGTTCATTCGCGAGGTGCGGGGCACAGGGCTGATGATTGCCATCGAGTTTGAATACAGTTTCCAAGGGGGGGTGGAGGCATTCGTACGCGAGTTTGCCAGTCGTATACCGGGGAACGCAGCAGGTACCTACCGAATGCTTTCTGATAAAGCCAGGCAGCACATCCAGGAGGCGATCAGTGAGGTGGAGAAGAACTTTGAGGAGATGTTCGTACTGCGCTTCATCATCAAACTGTCGAAGGAGCACGGCGTGCTGACCTTTGTCACCGCGAATAACAACCGGGTTATACGTATCCAGCCACCCTTGGTACTCAGCGAGGCTGAAGCGGCGCATTTTGCCCAGGCATTCCGTACCGTTTGCCAAGACATGTCGACCTTCCTTACCTGATGCTTTTCAGTGGCCGGTCCGGTTATGCAAAACCGGCAAACTTGGCAACATGCCCGGACGGGATTTTATGGAATACGTCCGGGACACCAACTTGTGAAGAGCAGGGCGGTTAATGCAGGGAGAATGCAGTGGGTCCGAGTGGAGTGTTACTTGGGGTTAAATATATTAAAGGTCCGGGTGTCCGTCATCGGCCAGACGATAACCAACGCCATGTATGGTCGATATTTTGATGTTGGGGATTTTTCGCCGCAATTGCAGGATGTGCATGTCAATCGTCCGGGTCGAGGGGAATTTTTTATAACCCCATACCTGGTTAAGTAATTCCTCCCTGGTAAAAACACGTCCGGCCATTTGTACAAGGATTAACAACAACTCAAACTCTTTATGGGTAAGAGAAATCTTCTGTCCTTTCCAGAAGACCAAACGTTTGGAGGGGACTAGCAGAAGTTCACCGGATTCCAGGTTTCCCTCACCCAAGGGTCTTATCTGAGCACGTATACGGGCTAGAAGTTCTATATGGGCAAATGGCTTTGTGACGTAGTCACGCGCTCCTGCTTCCAGTGCGGCAATCTTTTCCTCTACGTCGGCGCAAGTCGTGAGAATAATCACAGGTAATGCTTTTATCGTAAGCAAGCCTGGAAGAAGCCGAGTGCTGTCTTTGCCAAGTATTTGTCGGCCTAATATAGCCAGGCTTGCGGATCGCCATATGTGTTTAATGTCCGTTATGTCACGCTCCCATATGCAAGTAAAACCGTTGTGATGAAGAAAAGCCTGAAGGCCTTCACCCAAAGAACGATCATCGCCGATTAATAATATGTTCATCCCGTTGGGTTTTTGCGAGTGCACTTGACAACTCCGTGGTCAATGTTTCTGACGGGCCACATGTTAAGTATGTTTCGTTAAAAAGGTGTGCAGAACGACTAACTGTTTCGCCATTCTTCACATTTATTGTTGGGTGGTGTTTGTATGCTAATGCCAGCAGTATCGGCATTTCGTCTTGTATCTACTTTAACATGCGGGGGGTTACAGCCCGGTTAACGTTTAGACTCAACAGGTTGTGTGCCGGGTTGGACTTGAGTCGTCGGCTGTGGCCCGATAATAAAAAAACATGGTTAATGATGTAAGCGCCACCTCGCTAATGCCGAAGGTAGATACATTAGGAAATGTATTTGTCTGAAGAAATAAATGAATTCATGCCGGCATTTAATTAATGCCCACTGCATACCCCGCAGCGTTATCTATTCCCGCGGGGCGTGAGGTTTGCTCGCAGAATCTGGATAAATTCCAGCACTTTTTGCGGAGGTTTCTCGGGGGGATGAATGCGCGATGGCTCATGCCATATTGGCCAGCCTCGTCATAAAGCGGCGCAATGCCCATGTTCTGGATAAGCCGTCGGCGAAGCAGGGGCGCCGAAGTTATTGCCAGTGTGCAGGCAACTCGGGTCAGGTGCAGGCGGGGGAGGTCATAGCCAGGCATGGTGCCGTGCCGGCCATGCTCATTTTGTGGGGCTTGTGCGGGTATCCGGATGGCCCGTTGTGAAGGCCGACCCGGTTACCCTGGTTTGTGCTTCCTGTGCAGGCGGCATGCAGCCCGGTTAAATAGCCAGCACTCGCGCCAGTCTCACCACCGTAACCCCTTGGCCCAGATGGCGCAGTGACGGCTGGATCAGCACGCAATTGTCATACGGGGTGACGATCTCGCGCTGGCCATCCCGTGCGATCACCGTACCTGCCCGGGCGATTCGTTCGAGGCCTCGGAAGTCTTCGCTGAAACTGAAGTCCATGCTGCTGGCGATCACCGGCTCGGTGACCTGCAGAAACTGTTGGGTGACGGGCTGTTGCTGGCTTAGAAACCCTTGCACGTCGGCTTCGGCGACGGCTTTGGTGGCGATCAGGAAACGTGCTGCCACATCGAGGGCCACGTGTTCGCTCTTCTTTGAAAAGTGCTGGCCGGTCTCGATCAGCAGGGCGTTTTTGTGGCTGGCGGCATCGCCAAATCCGCCGTAGTCACGCATGCGTCGTCCGTTGGCGTGGCCGGCGTCGGCGACGACGGTTGCAGGTACGCCCAGCGACCGGGCGAACTCCAGACCTTTGCTGCAAGCACCACACATCATCAGCGGTGCGGACTCTTCGTGCATCGAGTGAATATCGAGCAGTAAATCGACGCTGTCGATCAGCGGCCGTAATTCACGGGCGCGGCGTAATTCTACCGAGTCGCGCTCTCCGTCCAGCGCCGCTGGTAGCCAGACACGGTTCATGTCCTCGTCCACAAAGCGAGTCGCGTCGATGTCCTGTGGATTGAAGCGGTGATAGGCCTCTACATTACCGAATGCCAGCGACAGTCGTCCCTGACGCGGGCGCACACCGCTGCGCAGCAAGGTGTCTACCGCGATCGCTCCGCTGACTTCGTTGCCATGGGTCAGTGCCATGATCAGCACATGGGGCCCGGGCTGGCCACTGTCGAAGCTGTGGACGTAGTCGATCCCGCAGTTACCGGTTTTCCAGGGTTCGATATCGGGAAATTCGACTTCAACGGGGTAGGGTGTGAGCGCTGCGCGAACTTGTTCAAGGGTCTTCATTTGTGTCTCCGTCAGATCAGCTTTTGCGTGTGCCGCACCGGGTTCAGGGTGCGACAGGCAAGATGGGTTTGCTGCTGTTTAACTGGCTGCAGGGCTGATGCCGCGCATGCGTCGTCCCAGGCAGATGATTGCCAGTACGCTGACCAGAACGGTCGCCATCACATAAAAACTGGGGGCCAGTTTGTTGCCGGTAGCATCGATCATCCAGGTCACGATCAACGGGGCGAACCCGCCAAACAGGGTGACTGAAAAGTTGTAGCTCAGCGCCAGTCCTGTCCCGCGAATGCTGGTCGGGAAGATGTCGGCGAGCATTGCCGGGATGGGCCCCAGGCAGGCTGCGATCAACACGCCGACAATCGCTTGCACCATTAACAGGGTTGAGAGGCTAGGGAAGGTGTTGAGCAGCACGAACATCGGGTAGGACGAAAACCCGGTTATCAACAGGGCGATGGTCAGTACCCGGAATCGACCGTACTGATCGGAAAGTCCGCCGAACACCGGCGCCATGATCATCAGCGTGATGCCGGTCATCAAGGCCCCGAGGTACGAGGAAGTAGCTGCGATGTGCAACTGTTTCAGGGCATAGATCGGCATGTACAGCTTGTGTACGTAGTTGAATGCAGTGGCCCCGGCAACGACGCCGATGGCCAGCAACAGGCTGACATGGCCTTTGATCAGCACATCGCGCAACGGAGTCTTGACCGCGATATTGGCCACGGTTTTCTTGAAGTCCGGGGTTTCATCGATTTGCGTGCGGATGTAAAAACCCACGGGGCCGATCAGCAGGCCGATGCCGAATGCCACCCGCCAGCCCCAGGTGTTCAATTGCACATCCGACAGCACATAGCTGAGGAGCGCGCTCACGCCCGCTGCCAAAACCGTCGCCAGGCCCTGGGTCGATAATTGCCAGCTGGCAAAGAAGCCCCGGCGTTTGGCATCGGCGTGTTCGACCATAAACGCCGTCGCTGCACCAAATTCCCCGCCTGTGGAAAAGCCCTGGAGCATGCGCGCAACGATGATCAACAGCGGTGCCAGCAGGCCGATCTGCTCATAGGTCGGAGCGAAGGTAATGATCGCGGTGCCGAGCAACATGAGCAGGATCGACATCGTTAACGATGCCTTGCGCCCGGCCCTGTCGGCATATGAACCGAGGACGATGGCGCCCAGCGGGCGCATCAAAAAGGAAATGCCGAACGAGCCCACGGCCAGCAGTAATGAAGTGGTTTCGTTATCGGAGGGGAAAAACTGCTTGCTGATGACCACCGCAAAATAGCCGTAGATCAGTAAGTCGTAGAATTCCAGCGCGTTGCCGACGCTGGCAGCGACGATTTCCTTCCATGGGCCTCGCTTGGTCGCAGCACGTACCGAGGGTACGGCGGATGATTGAACTGTCATGGGTGAGCACCAGGTCTATTTCACAGTTGGCATCCGGATTCACCGGGCCGCAGTGCGGCCAGGCAAGATCGAAGGCATTATTTTTTATGAGTGAAGCCCGGTGAAGTTGCAGCAAGTACCCGGCAACGGCAATTGCTGTTTGGGCACAGGTTTGAGCTGTTTGGGCACAGGGCCTGTAAAGCCGCTGCCGCAGGGCGTTTTCAGGCCTGAAGGGTTGGGATCTTATGGCTGTTGCGGTACAGGAGCGGTCAAAGACTGTTCCAGATTTTCATTACCAGTTCGCTCTGGTTGGCGCGCAAGCGATGCAGCGAAACGTCGAAGCTGACGCGGAACTCGGCGCTGCCCGCAATCAGCAAATCGCCGGACTCCAGTGCCCCTTTGACCACCATGCGCGGCAGCCACGCGAGGCCTATGCCACGCTTGGCCATTTCCAGAATGGCGTCATAGGAATCAGCCTGATAAACCATGCGCAGGGCCAGACGCTGAGGCAGTTGCTCCAGGTGCTGGGCCAGCACCCCGCGCAGGGCCAGGGTCGGCGAAAACGCCAGCCAGGGGATGGTCAGGGCACTGCTGTCGACGGCTATTTGCTGTCGCGGTTGCCCATGGGCGTCGGGTGCACTGACCGGCAACAACTCTTCACTGGCCAGCACTCGCGAGTCGAAACGCTGCGGGTCCATCAGCGTCTGGGTCAAGGGGCTGGAAAAACTCAGCAGCAAGTCGACCTCGCCGGCGGACAGTTTGCTGATTGCTTCCTGGGCGCCGCTGGTAACCAGTGACACCGGAAAACTGCCCAGTTGGCGGTTCAGCGACTGGTACCAGTCGGGGAAAAAATCACAGGCCAGAGTACGGCCTGTAGCGATCCGCACCGGTTCGTCGCGGCTCAGGGTGGTGCCCTGGAATTGCGCCCTGACCGCAGTCAGCAATGCCAGCGACTGCGTGGCGGCATCAAGAAACAATACACCGCAAGGCGTAAGCGACAGCGGTTGCTTGCGCTCGATCAGCGCCGAGCCGACCCACTCTTCCAGTGCCCGGATGCGCCGGCCGAACGCCGGGTGGGTGACGCAACGATTCTCGGCAGCACGGGACAGACTGCGGGTGCGTGCCAGCTCGATAAAGTCTTCAAGCCATTCAAGTTGCATGGGGTTTCCTGCTCGGCGACCCGTCAACGCTTCAACTAAATGGCTGACGGTGTATTTCTGCTCCAGCCCCTGGCGGGTGCTGGAATGTTTGCCGAACGATACGCCATCTGGTGCACGATGATCGAGTGCAGTTTGCCGGGCACCCGCAACTGAGACTGGCGGTCAGCCAGGTGACGCGAGTGAGCTCCACACTTGCACCAACCCGAACAGATGCACCAGCCCATACACCAGACAGATCGCCGAGCTGATCATGATGAAGCGGGTACTGCGCCCGGTACCGGCCAGTACGAAAGGCCCCAGCAGGCCGCGCAGCAGGTAAACCAGGGTGATCGCACACAATGCAGGGCGCAGCAGGGGCAACGGTTCGATCACCCCGGCACCGGACAGTGCATAGGCCGCCCATGCGGTGAGCACCAGGGCAATCCCTGCCGTGACCACTGCCGGAAACCGTCGCCCGGCCCTGGCTGCCCGGACAAAGCGCTCGCCAGCGCCAAACAGGTGATACCACGAAGGCCCCCCCATGATGACCCCGACATGCATCAGCGCCGCCAGCAGGCTGAGCCCGGCACCGAGCACCAGCGCCATGTTGTATTCGTTGCCCATTCCAGTGTTCCTTGGTGGGTTATGCCGGTACGACAGGCGTTTGAGCTTCTGCCCGATTGAAAAAAGCGAAGATTTCCTCGAAGTAGCGATCCCGGTGGTTCTTATGGTTTTCCAGGTGACGACAGCCCTCGAAGCCGACCATATGCAAGGTCCCGCAATCGCGCTTTAGCCCTGCCACGCTGGCAGCCGGGATAAAGGGGTCGTTGAGGCCGTAGAAATAGGCGACCGGTAGATGGCGCACGCTTTGCAATGAGTGATCAATCGCACAGGTCCCCGTGGGCACCGCCAGGCGACTGCCGCTGATCCAGCGCATGGCGTGCCGCAGCGGTCCGCGAGTGAAGTAGCTGCGCACCGAAACCGGCACGCTGTCCAGCACCGCCGAGGTAAAGGGCGTGGCATCCCGTGCCAGGGCATGGGCCAGGTGATAGCCACCAAACGAACAGCCCACCAGGTGGACGGGCAGGCCCGGGTTGTCCTGTGTCACTCGCCGGGCAATCGCCAGCACATCGTCGGCAAATGCATGACCGCCGATGGTGCTGCGGCCGAAGCCTTTGAAATTGAAAGCGACCACGTGATAGCCCTGATCCAGAAATGCTTGATCCAGTTTGTTCTCGAAAAAATAATGCATGCCGTACTTGAGGAACGGGTGGCACAACATCACGACGCCTCGGGGCTGCATGGCGGTGGTGCGCACAGAGGCTCCCTCCAGCCGGCTGCCGTCGCGCGAGACTTCTACAAAGGCCGCCGCATGAGCTGGCACGTCGCGTTTCCAGCCCTGGACCTGGCGAAACATAACCCGGATGAACAGCCTGCAAATGGCAACACCGGGCCACCCGGGCGTTGCGATCGGCATGAGGGCCTGGCGCGGTTCTGAAGACGCGGGCTTTTCCATGATCTTCCCTGTTTCGATGTATTGGCAGGATCGCCAACCAGCATGCGCAAGCCTGATCCAGAGGTTCGGGCAGTCATTGTCTTGTTTGGCGCAATATTGAAAAGTTTAGTGTTGCGCAGTGGTCAGGGGCTTGAGCACTGCCGGGCATAACGTGCCGTAATTACCTGTGGAGAACAACTGTATCTAGGTACAGATAGCGTGAGGAGAGTATCGGGCTGCAACCTGTAATAGCACTTGAGTACAGGGGGTTGCCGGGTGAGATAGTTGAACCGGCGAAGTTGTATTTATTATCTTTCTGGTCCGTCAATTAATAGTATGCGGTCGCTGTATTTGCACATCCGCGAGAGACCGGCAAGCGCCAGCGTGCACTCAGAGCAGGCCCTGGCGCTGAGCTTCATAAACCGCCTGCTTGGCATTGCAGACCTGTAGTTTGGCCGCAATGTTGGACATGTGAAATTTGACCGTCCGCTCGGAAATCGCGCAGATCAGCCCTGTTTCCCGGTAGGACTTGCCCATCTTGACCCATTTGAGCACTGCCATTTCCCTGGCCGAAAGCGGCCCGTTCGCAAGGGTTGAAAACAGCTCGTCTACCGTACGCAGGCTCATTAGCCAGCTATGAAAGTGGATCAGTGCCATCTGTATCTGCCCCTGCCGGTCGGCCAGCAGGCGATCAAAATCGGCCTGCTGCCCGCCATTGCACAGACTCAACGAACTGAACACGCCACAGGGGTCATGCAGGACAAAGGTGGTGCCTGAGCAGATCCGGTGTTCGCTGGAACGTCGAAACAGTTCCCGACTCTGGTCACAGGAAACAGCCTGAAGTGCAGCACTCCAGGAGAATGGTGCACAACTTTTAAGTCCGTAATGAATGATCGGATCGATCAAGTGCGATCGGGCTTGCTTATAAGTATTTAGCCAAGGTGAAGGGTAGTTTGAAACAATAAGAGGCGCGACCACGCGATTGCGTGGCACGGCAAAGTAGGCATAACTTAGTTCTTGAAACATCCCCAGCTGATTTTCAAGTTCTGATTGTAAACATACGTTTGAAGGGGGCAGGCCGGACACGCCAAAATCAGAGTGATTGGATTGACTGTCCATGTCATGCGCTCAATATCCGGCCGGGTTAAATCAACTCTGCGCAAATGCTGTAGGCAATGCAAGATTTTCATTCATGGCTCAGCGTTTGTTTTCGGCCTTGTTGTTTTTAAACCAGCCATGTTCCCGGTACCACGTCACCGTGTCAGACATCGTCAGCTCCAGCGCTCGAAAACTGAGCCCGAGTTCCTGTTCACTTTTGCGGTGGTTAAAACAGGTCCGGTGCTCCTCGCGTATCAACAGGCGCAACGTCGCCATGCTCAGCAAAATGGGCTTGCCGGTAAGGCGCGCATAGACCTCCTGCACCGCCGCCAAAAGGTATAACGCGGGCAATGGCAGTTGCCGGGCAGGGGTTTTGACACCCGCTATACGTCCCAGAGCGGGTACCAACTGGCGCATGGTCAAGTTCCGGCCGGCCGCGAGGTAGCGCTCTGCACGCCGTCCATGTTTAGCGGCGGCAATCTGGGCCCATGCCACGTCACGGGCATCGACTACGGAGAAGGTACCGGGGATCAGCCCGGGTAATTTGCCGTTGACGACATCATTGACCAATTGCCCCGAGGAGGTCGGGCCCATATCGCCAGGTCCCCACATCCAGCCGGGCAGCACCATGCAGGCATGCATCTGGGGATGAGTTTCAAGAAACGCCAGCACGACACGGTCGGCGAGGATCTTGCTGCGGTAGTAGTCATCCGCATCGGCTTCGGCCCGCAGACAGGTCTCATCGATAGCGGTGCCGGGTGGGCCGTCGAGCACGGCAATCGAAGAGGTGTGAACAAACCGGCGTATCCCCGCGCGGTAGGCCTGTTGCAGCAGGTCTCGGGTGCCGGCGACATTGATCTTTTCGAGTTCTTCCCAGTGGCTGCCCCCTTTGTAGTTGTCGCGAAAGAACGCCGCCGTATGAAACACCGTATCGCAGCCTTGCAGCGATGCTGCGAACCCGTCGATGTCGGCCATGTCACCCACCACCAACTCCACCCCCGGGAGGTCGTTGAACTGCTGTTCACCTTTGGCTCTTGAGCGGACCAGGGCTTTGACGCAGTAGCCGCGTGCGACCAGTTCCCGCACCAGGTTGTTTCCCAGCAAGCCGGTCGCGCCAGTAACGAAAGCGTTGCGCATGGCTTAACCCTCTTGCTGTTGGGCTGACGGCATCAGCACCACGCTGTCGAAGAACACCTCTTCGCCGCCTGCATCACGGCGATTGAAGACCTGAGCGGCGCATTCCGCGTAGTCGTTGGGCCCCGTAGTCATACATTCCATTCCAGTCGTTTCTAAGGCCGGTAGATATACCGCTGAGACCGGGTCTGAAAAACAGCGACTGCTGCATAATGGCTTTGCATATATGCAAACCAGGGAGGATGGGAGGTATGGCGTTGCAAGCAAATTGGGACGACCTTCGTCTGCTGTTGGCGGTCTCGCGGCGTGGCAGCCTTCTTCAAGCCGGGCAACTGCTGGGTATCGCGGCGTCTACGGTGTCTCGTCGCCTGACCCAACTGGAAGCGGCCCTGGGTGAACCACTCGTTGAGCGAGGCGTTGAGGGCTGCTGGTTGACCGCGCGGGGTCAATCCCTGGTGGAAGTTGCAGTGGCTGCGGAGGCGGGGTTAAGGCGCCAAACGGCAGCGGACGTGTCCGGGGGGCAAACAGAGCTGTGCGGCAGTGTTCTGGTCAGTGCCGGAGAGGGGTTCTCTTCTTGTGTGCTGCAGGCTGCGAGTCGTTTTACTTCCCTGCATCCGCGTTGCAGCGTGGAGTTAATGGTCACCGCCGACTTCCACAAGATCGTCCGCGGGGCGGCAGACATTGCTCTGCGCACCGCGCACCTGGGAGAGCCATCGCTGATTTATCGCCCCATGGGCAAGCTCGCTTACGGCGTCTTTGCTGATGCCAGGTACCTGAAGCGGTTTCCTGGGGTGAGCCTGGCTACGGCGGTCAACATCGCCTTGCTCCCTCCGCTGGACATGTTGCCTCAAATGCGTGCCGCAAAGGCTGCGGGTCTGGACCGTGCACAAATCAGCGTGAACTCGTTCGCCGTACAACTGGAGTCGGTGAGGCGAGGTATGGGCGTGGCTGTACTGCCCCGTATTTTGGCGAAGGGCCTGAACGAAGTGTTTCTGGACCTTGAGTTGCCCGATATGGAGGTCTATCTGGTCACTCGGCCTCAGGCGTTGAAACAGGCACACATCAGAGGTTTCTTTGACATCCTGGAGCGGGTATTGCTGGAGGCTCTGAGCGTTGAGCGTGTCGAAGATTAAATGTTGCGCGCGCGACCGAGTTGATGAGGCCCCACCCAGGTGCAAGCCTCAATCATCGTGATCAAGTTATGCGGGATGCAAGAAGCACCGGGTGTGATGCCTCAGAGGATGCAGGGGGAGACCTTGACGGTGTACGCGCATCTTCGTGATGCAAGTATTGGCGCTTCACCCGGTAACCGGCCGGCACTCACCATAACTTCCATGTGTAATCGACATTCACCCGCAGCTCATTGTCATCCCGATGGCTGGCCTGGGCGCTGAAGTCGTTGCGGTACCAGGCGTTACGCACCCGCAGGGCCAGGCCTTTGAGGGGCGTGCCCTGAAGCACATAGTTCAGTTCGATGTCCTTTTCGCTTTCTGTCAGGTTGCTGCCGCCCAACTTGGGCAACTCGATATTATCGCCGCTGACGTAGCGCAGCATGCCATTGAGTCCGGGCAGACCCAGGGCGACAAAGTTGTAGTCGTAGCGCACCTGCCAGCTGCGCTCCTTGGGGTTCAGAAAGTCGGAGCTCAGGGAGCCTTCGGTGATCACCAACGGCTCAGTGCCGAACAGGTACGGCATGCCTGTCTTGCCGCTCAGTTGCATGTAGCCGGCGCCTAATTTGTGGGCTCCCAGGCTGTACGTCAGCATCAGGGCGGCGTTGCGGTTGTCTACGGTGCCTGCTTTGGCCGCACCGTCCTCACCCGTGACAAACAGGCGAAAGTCGCTTTTCAGGCTGCCGGGGCCCATCGCCCGAGTGTCGATAAAGCCATAGAAGTCTTTGCGGTACAGGTCCGCGAGTTCTGCGTGGTAGTACTTCAGGGTCAGTTGCGGTGACCAGTCGTAGTCGCCTCCGAGGAAGGTAAAGCGTTCGGACTGCGCCGCACCATTGAAGCGCCCGTTGGGCGAGGCCACCGACATTTTCTGGTAGTCGGTGGAGTCGCGCAGGTTGATGCGGTCGAGCCAGCCGACGTGCAGGGTCAGCTTGTCGATTTCCTGGGACTTGAGGTACGCGCCGCGAAACGTCTGTGGCAGCAGGCGAGTAGGGCTGGCGAAAGCGATCGGCAGGAACGTGCTGATGGTGCCCAATTGCAGCTCGCTTTTCGACGCCCTGACTTTGGCCGTCAGACCCAGCTCCGAATATTCATCGGCCGGCTCACGGGTGGTGACGCTATACGGTAGCAGGCCGGTACCGGTGCGAGCGCGTGAGGAGTCCAGGCGCACACCCAGCAAACCTTGAGCATCAAGGCCGAACCCCACCGGCCCTTGCGTAAAGCCGGAGCGCATGTTGAGAATGAAGCCCTGTGCCCATTCGCGGGCGGCGGCCTGAGGTGTGGCATTCACGTAATTGCGGTCAAAGTAATAGTTGCGCATCACCAGATCGGCGTGGCTGTCGTCGACAAAACCGCTGGCGTAAGCCTGACCAAGGGATAAAACGCAGGCGCTGAGCGTCCCAAGAGAGTTCCTGAGCATGGCAGTGTTCACTTTTATTGTTGTTGGAATAAGCCCGCGCCCATCGCGACGCGGGGTGTCACGGGGAGAAAGTCAGTCCGCTTGCGAGCTGTTGCGCCGCACAGACAGGTAAAACATCGCCAGCGCCGCGATGACAATCCCCGGCGCCGAGGCCAGCATCACCCCGGTGGTGCCGGTGCCCAAGGCGAGCATCTTGCCGGCCACCAACGGGCCGTTCATGGCGCCCAATCGACCAATGGCGACCGCGCAGCCGACACCTGTCGTGCGCACGGACGGACGATAGAAATGCGGTGCCAGGGCATACAGCACGCATTGCCCGCCCGTGGCGAAAAAGCCGGCAACGAACCCGGCCACCAGCATGCTCTGCATCTCACTGGCCAGACCCAGGGCGGTCAACGAAGCGAGAATGCCGAGATAAATCAGCGCCGACAGCGCCCAGGCCGGCAAGCGGTCCATGAACCAGCCCAGCAGCAAGGTGCCGGTCGCTGCGCCAATTTGCAGCGCCAGCATCACCCAACTGGCCTGGCGACCGCTGAAACCCTGACCGACCAGCAAGCTGGGCAGCCAGTTGATCAGGATGTAAACCACCATCAGGGTAAAGAAGAAGCTGACCCAGATCATTGCTGTCGGCAGCGCCGCGCCATCGCGGAACAGCCCCTGGACCACACTGACGGGCGGCGTGTCCTTGATGCTGCGAAACAGCGCCGACTCCGGCAGGTAAAGGCCCAGCATCGGCACGATCAACAAAGGTACGACGCCACCGACGTAGAACACCACCTGCCAGCCACCGGCCAGATCGGCGATGCCAATGCCGGCCGCCAGCGCAGCACCCAGCGGCACACCGCAATACATCAGGCTCACGGCGGTGCCACGCAGGCGTGGGCCAGCCACTTCGCTGCTAAGGGCGATCAAGTTGGGCAAAGCAGCACCCAATCCAACGCCCGTCAGGCAACGGGCGACCAGCAGGCTGTTGTAGTCCCAGGCCATGGTCGTGACCAGCGAGAACAATCCGAACAGGGCTACCGACGCCATCAATACACGTTTACGGCCGATACGATCCGCCAGCAAGCCGCCCAGGAAGGCACCGGGCAGCAAGCCGAAAATGCCGGCGCTGAAGACCCAGCCCATGTGTAATTTATCCAGTTGGAAAGCCGCCGCCATACCTTGGGCGGCAATCCCCGAGGCTTGCAGGTCCAGGCCTTCCATCAGGGCAACGAGGAAACACAGACCGATGGTCCGCGCCATGTGTAACGGTGTCATCACGTTTAGCGATGTCATGTGCAATACCCGTTTTATTGTTGTAGTGGGCAAAGAAAACCCGTCCGGCCGCTGCGTGGGCGACCAGCCGGGGGTGATGCACGGTTCAGCGTTTGAGCAGGTCCAGCGCCACATCGACGATCATGTCTTCCTGACCACCGACCATCCGGCGCTTGCCCAGCTCGACGAGGATGTCGAGGGTCTTGAGGCCGTACTTGGTAGCGGCGATCTCGGCGTGGCGCAGGAAGCTTGAGTAAACCCCGGCATAACCCAGCGCCAGGGTTTCGCGGTCGACCCGCACCGGCCGGTCCTGCAACGGGCGCACGATGTCGTCAGCGGCGTCCATCAGCGTGTACAGGTCGGTGCCGTGGTTCCAGCCCAGGCGTTCGGCGGCGGCGATGAACACTTCCAGCGGGGCATTGCCGGCCCCGGCGCCCATGCCGGCAAGGCTGGCGTCGATGCGGTCGCAACCTTCCTCGACCGCGGTGATCGAGTTGGCCACACCTAGGCTCAGGTTGTGGTGCGCGTGCATACCGGTTTCGGTCTGCGGCTTGAGCACGGCTTTGAACGCGCGAAAACGGTCACGAATGTCCTGCATGTTCATCGCGCCACCGGAGTCGGCCATGTACACGCAGGTCGCGCCGTAGCTTTCCATCAGCTTGGCCTGTTCTGCCAGCTGTTCGGCCGGGATCATGTGGCTCATCATCAGGAAGCCGACGGTGTCCATGCCCAGTTCGCGGGCGTACTCGATGTGTTGTTTCGAGACATCCGCTTCGGTGCAATGGGTGGCGATGCGCACCACCCGGGCACCGGCGTTGTACGCGGCTTTGAGGTCATGAACCGTACCGATGCCGGGCAGCAGCAAGGTGGTGATTTTGGCGTGGCTGATCACGTCGGCGGCGGCTTCGATCCATTCCAGATCAGTGTGCGCGGCAAAGCCGTAGTTGAAGCTGGAACCTTGCAGGCCGTCACCGTGGGCGATTTCGATCGAATCGACCTTGGCCTTGTCCAGAGCGCGGGCGATGTCCTGCACGTTCTGCAGCGAGTACTGATGCCGAACCGCGTGGCTGCCATCGCGCAGGGTCACGTCGCTGATGTAGATTTTTTTGCCGGGGTTAAAGGTCATGTCGGTCTCCTCAGGCGTTGAGCATCGACTGCGCTATGCGCTCGGCGGTAGCCAAGGCAGCGGAGGTCATGATGTCGAGATTACCGGCGTAAGCCGGCAGGTAATGGGCTGCACCTTCAACTTCGAGGAACACCGAGGTCTTGAGCCCCGAGAATCTGCCCAGGCCGGGAATGTTCAGCGGCGCGTCTTCGGGGATGATGTCGAACTGCACTTTCTGCTTGAGGCGATAGCCCGGTACATAGGCTTGCACCGCCGCAGCCATCTCCACTATGGAGGCCTCGACCAGCGCCTGGTCGGCCGCTTCAGACAGCACAAACACCGTGTCGCGCATCATCAGCGGCGGCTCGGCCGGGTTCATCACGATGATCGCCTTGCCCTTGGCCGCACCGCCGATCACTTCGATGGCTTTGGAGGTGGTCTCGGTGAACTCGTCGATGTTGGCGCGGGTGCCGGGGCCGGCGGACTTGCTGGCGATCGAGGCGACGATTTCAGCGTAATGCACCTTGGCCACGCGCGACACGGCTGCGACCATCGGGATCGTCGCCTGGCCACCGCAGGTGACCATATTGACGTTGAGCTGACCGAGATTCTGCTCCAGATTCACGACCGGCACGCAGTACGGGCCGATGGCTGCCGGGGTCAGGTCGATCAGGCGGATGCCAGGTTTGATCGTACGCAGGAAGGCGTCATTCTTGACGTGGGCGCCGGCCGAGGTGGCATCGAACACGAAGTCGATGTCCTTGAAGGAGTCCATGCGGGTCAGGCCTTCAACGCCTTCATGGGTCACAGCCACGCCCATGCGCGCGGCGCGAGCCAGGCCGTCCGAGGCCGGGTCGATGCCGACCATCACGGCCATTTCCAGATGCTTGGCGTTACGCAGGATCTTGATCATCAGGTCGGTGCCGATGTTGCCGGAACCGATGATGGCGACTTTGAGTTTCTTCATTGTTATTGCCTCATGTGCACGCAAGTCGCCGATCACTCGGCGCTACTGTCTACCGTGAAGTCCACACCGACTGTGCCGATGCCTTCAATTTCAGCTTCGAAACGATCACCCCCGGCCACCGCCACCATCGGCCCGAGTGCGCCGGTCAGAATGATGTCGCCCGCCCGCAGCGGATCGCCGTGGCGAGCCATGGTCCGGGCCAGCCAGACGGCCGCGTTGAGCGGATGCCCCAGGCACTCGGCGCCGCTGCCGCTGGACACTTCTTCACCATTGCGGGTCATGCGCATGCTGGCTTGGCGCAGGTCAAGTCCGTCGATGCGTCGAGCCGGCCCACCCAATACAAAGCAGCCACTGGAGGCGTTGTCCGCCACGGTATCGACGAAGCGGATGTTCCAGTTCTGCACGCGGCTGCCTACGATTTCCAGTGCCGGGACGACCCAGCCGGTGGCCGCCACCACGTCGGCAAATGTAGTGTCGGCGCAGGGTAGATCGCGTTCGAGGATCAAGGCGATTTCGGCCTCGATCTTCGGTTGCAGCACGCGGCTCACCGGCACGCTGGCGTTATCGCCGTAACACATGTCGGCGAACAGGGTGCCGAAGTCTGGCTGGTCGACGCCCAGTTGTGCCTGCACCTTGGGATTGGTCAGGCCGATCTTGCGGCCGACCACGCGACGGCCGTTGGCCACGCCGTGGTCGACGTTGAGGCGTTGAATGCTGTAAGCGGCCTCGGCGTTGTTTTCGCCGATCTGCTCGCGCAGTGGCCCGATGGCTTCGCCGTGGGCTTCGGCCTGGCGCAGGTCAGCAGCGAGCTGGCGCAGTGTGTCTTGAGTCAGGTTCATGTCGGCCTCGGTGATCAGTGGGTCAGGAAGTCCAGGACCATGCGGTTGAACTTCTCGGCGTGTTCCCACTGCGCCCAGTGCCCGCAACGGTTGAACACATGCAGTTGGGCTTTGGGCAGGCCGGCCAGCAAGCGCAAGCCAGTGTCCATCGGCACGAAGCGGTCCTCACGGCCCCAGACGATCAGGGTGTCGGCGGTGATTTCGTGCAGGCGGTGGCTGAAGTCCGGAAATTGCTTGGGGTTCAGAGTGCTGCTCTTGACGAAGTTTTCCAGGTGTTCGCGGCGCGCCAGAATATTGTCCAGGCGGGTCTGGAACAGTTCGTCGGTCAGGCCACTGGCATCGAAAACGAAGACATTCATCATCTTCTTCAGGTTCTCGATGGTCGGCTCGCGGTACAGCGCGCCGATCAGCTTGATGCCTTCAGTGGGCTGGGGAACAAATGCGCTTGGGCCGCCGGTACCGCCCCCCATCAGGATCAGTTTGCCGATCCGCTCAGGATATTCCAGGGCGAAGGCGACGGTGCTGTGGGCTCCCATGGAGTTGCCGATGATGTGTACGCGGTCCAGGTCCAGCACATCGAGCAGGCCCTTGAGCGCTTGCGCATTGAGGTTCGAGCGCGAGCCTTCGCTGACGATCGTGTCGCTTTTGCTCCAGCCTGGGCAATCCATCAGGATCACGCGGTAACCGGCATTGAGCAGCGGCTCGATATTGCGTTGGAAGTTGGCCCAGCCGCTGGCGCCCGGGCCGGAGCCGTGCAGCATGACCACGGTTTCAGCACCTTCGCCAACGTCGTTGTAGTGCAGTTGCAGGTCCAGATCGCCTTCCTTGATACGGGCAAAGCGGCTGGTGGAAGCTTCGGTGAATGCAGTGGTTGTCATGGCAGAGTTCCTTGAATTCAATGGTGGTTGTTCAGCGGCTGTGCGCCGATAGCGCCGAAGCCTGCAATCCACTCGGGAATTGGACGGTAGTAACGACCTTCGGTTTGGTACGGGCCGAAGGCTCTAAGGGCGGCGAAGGCGGCGACCCAGGTTTTCACTTCATGTGTGGATTTGCCGGCCAATGCCGACAGCTCGTCATTGCCCAGCGCATCGAGTTCGCTGAGGCGGTCCTGTTCAAGGGTGTCGAGAAACTGCTGGTCCCAAACCGGATTTAGCGGGTGCAGACTGTGTTGGTCTTCAACGAAATCCCGGGCAGCCTGGATGACTCGTTCCTGGCGCGCCTGTCGCTCGTTAGCTGGCAATTGGCGACCGCTGCCCATCAGCCGATCGGCCATGCGCGCATCGACTTTGGCCAGTTCCGGCACCGGAGGTTGATGGGACAACCCTCCCGAGGCCAGGAACAGCACGCGTTTGTTCAGCGACTGCGCCCACTGGCCAATCGATTCACCGAGCAGACGGGCACGCTTGAAGCCAGGCAGGGGCACGGCGACCGAGTTGATGAACACCGGGATCACCGGGCAACCTTGTAAGCCCCCCAGCAAGAGTTCCAGGGGTTGGGCGAACGCATGGTCGACCTGCATGCGATAAGACACAGCGGCGTCGATACCGGCATCCAACACAGCCTTGGCGCAGGATTCAGCCAGTGCTTTGGGCACGTCCAGGGGACCGGCGGCGGTGTCGAAATCGCCGATGGCGTCGGCCGCCATGCCGATGCAGAAGGCCGGCATCATGTCGTAGAAAAAACCGTTGTAGTGGTCGGGGCCAAACACCACCACCAACTCCGGGTCGAAGCGGGCGATGCGTTCACGGGCACCGCTGATCATGTCATCGACCTCGGCCAGCACTTCTGGCTCTGGGTCTACGTAGCCCACCAGTGGGGTGTGAGACATGCAATGCAGATAGGCGCTCATATCACGCCACCTTGCTAACAACGGCTTTCGCAGCCGGTTGCGGCAGGACTTTGAGCGCCCGGGCCAGTGCTTCGCAGGTTTGGTCAATGGTCTGGGGGATGGCCAGGCCGGCGAGGAAGCGGTCTGGACGTACCAGAGCGATAGACGAAGTGCCGAGAGCGAACCATTCCTTGAGACGACCGGTGCTGTCTCCGACGCGGATCACATCAGGGCCGGCATCACTCGGTGCTCTGAGCTGGACATCCGGCAATACTTGAATAAAGCGCGTGCCCAGGGCTTTCCATTGCGTAATTTGCGCCGGTGTCAGGCCCCAGGTCGGATCGCAGCCCCAGGCGATAATTGCAAAGTTTTCGCCGATCACTTCATCCAGCAGCACTGTGGTGCCGGCGTCAGTCAACACCTTCGGCTGAATGAACATCTTGCCTACCGGCGAGCCCTTTTCACTCGGCACGATCAAAGCGCCCCGGGAGTATTGCGGCATCGGTTTGAAGCGCATTTCCACGAAGTAGCGTTTGACCGGCGGCAGGTAGTTGAGCAACCACGACACGCCATCGCGCAGGGTGCCTTGCCAGCGTTTGGGCGGTGCCAGCACGTGGCCCGCGAGCACTGAAAGATTGATCATTGCCTTGGCGTGGTCGCGGCGTTCCTGTTCGTAGCTGTCGAGCAGGCTGTCGGCCGCCAGCCCCTTGATCACCAGCGACAGCTTCCACGCCAGGTTCGAGGCATCGCGCATGCCGCTGTTGTACCCCTGGCCTTGCCACACCGGCATGATATGCGCGGCATCGCCCGCCAGCAGCACCCGGCCCTGACGGAACTGACCGGCCAGACGAGCGTTGTGGGTATAGACGCGGCTGCGGATCAACTCGATGTTGTCCGGGTTCGGCAACACCTTGGCCAGTAGCTTGCGCATGTTCTCGGGCTTGCTCAGCTCTGTCTCTGTTTCGCCGGGCATCACCATGAATTCGAATCGACGCACGCCATGGGGCAGGGCGGCGGACACGTAAGGACGCACGGGGTCACAGCAAAGGTAAACATGGGGCGTGGCCAGCGGGTCGTTGGCAATGTCGACCACGATCCACTGATTGGGGGCGGTCTTGCCTTCGAAACTGATGTCCAGGCTGCGCCGCACCAGGCTGTTGCCGCCGTCGCAGCCAATCAGGTACTTGGCCTGCAAGCGCTCGCTGCGTCCCTCTGAATTTTTGAGGGTGAGCGCTACACCACTTTCGCTTTGCTCGAAGCCTTCGAGTTCGCGACTGAACAACACCTTGACGTTGGCAAAACGCGCCAGACCCTCGAACAAAACACGGTCGGCCAAGGGTTGAATGAACGCGTTGCGGCGTGACCAGCCGAACTCGTCGGTTTTCGGCTGAATATCGGCAAAGCAGCGACCCTTGGGAGTCAGGAAGCGCATGGCGTGCCACGGCGTGGTGTGCGGCAGCACGTTCTCGGCCAGGCCGACGGCTTGAAAAGTACGCAGGCTTTCGTCGTCCAGACCGATGGCGCGGGGGTAGTCGATCAGGCTGGCGAGCTTTTCCACCAAGGTGACGTTCACGCCACATTGACCCAGATAGTTGGCGATCATCAGGCCAACCGGGCCGGCGCCGACAATCGCGACATCGGTGGTCAGGTTCGATGAGGAAGGAGTGGATGCAGAACTCATGGTCATCTCCGTACAGCGCTTTTGGATTTCTTATTGAGCGAAGTATGGAAATCACAGGGCTGGTCGACAACGAGAACTCTTGTTAGCGTGCACTGAATGCACATGATTGATTTACAACAATAAAGGATCCAGCCATGAGCGAGACCGAATACAAAGCCGTGCGTGGCCTGATGCGGGGTTTGGCACTGATTAATGGCTTGAACCGCTTCGACGGCGGCGCCAGTACCGCGCAAATGGCTGAGCAGAGCGGGCTGCATCGCACCACCGTGCGCAGGCTGTTGGAGACCTTGCAGGCTGAAGGTTATGTGCGGCGCAGCGAGTCGGATGACAGTTATCGTCTGACGTTGAAAGTGCGCGAGCTCAGTGAAGGTTTTCGCGATGAGCAATGGATCTCCTCCATCGCCGCGCCCTTGCTCGGAGAGTTGTTGCAGCAAGTGATCTGGCCCACCGACCTGTGCACGCTGGACGGCGATGCGATGGTCATTCGCGAGACCACTCATCGCTTCAGCCGCCTGTCGTTTCACCGCTCCATGGTTGGCCGGCGCCTGCCCTTGCTAATGACCGCGACCGGGCGTGCGTACTTTGCGTTCTGCCCACCCGCCGAGCGCGAAGAGCTGATCGAATTGATGATCAGCCGCGAAGATGAACAATCGGTGCTGGCCGCCGATCGTCGTTTTGTCGATCGGCTGGTGGAGCACACCCTGGCCAAGGGGTATGGCGAAAACAACTCGCACTGGGGCCTGGAACGCAAGATCGCCGCCATTGCCATCCCGGTCATGCACCACGAACAGGTGATGGGCTGCCTGAACCTGGTGTACATCGCTAAAGCGATGCCCATTGAGGAAGCCGCTCGTCGCTACTTGCCGGCGATGCTGGGCGTAGTGAGACAGATCCAGGCTCAATTGGGCTGATGTTGCCTGCGTCTGATAGCTAACTCACCGGGTAAGGCTTACTGGTGTTGGGGGAGTAAACGTCAGTTGCCTGCACGCTGTGCCGGTCATGATCATGTGCCGGGTCAACATTGGCAACGACCTGACGCAGATGGCGCTGTTGGGGTTAGTCATCGCTCTGGTGCTGTCTACCGTTATCAGCCTGAGCGTACGCTGCATTTCGCCCCCCTCAGGCAGACAGTCGAAGCCATGGCCAATATCGCCAGTGGCGAAGGCAACCTGACTCTTCAATTGCAGGTAAGGGGTCGTGACGAGTAAGCGCGTTGGCCAGGCAGTTCAACGTGTTCACTGACAAACCGAGCCACGTCGTTGCAGAGATACAGCTGGCAGGAACTCCTTCTATTCCATAGGCAGAACACCTTGGAAGGGCCGTTGCGTAGCTCTGTTGCCCTGTGGGGCGCCTTCAAGCAGGCATATGCGGGGCGCGTAATGCTGTGTGGATGTATTCACGAATGCCCAGAAACAAGAAAGCCCGCACGGGGCGGGCTTCTTGGGTGTTTCGCAGACTGTCTGAGACAGGTCTGGACAGCTATTTGGTGGAGCCGGGGGGATTTGAACCCCCGTCCGCCAGTACTCCGCTGTCGGTACTACATGCTTAGCCGTATCTATTAAGTTAACCCTCAGCGACCCGAAGGGCAGGGTGCTTTGGGCGAGTTGTGTAAGTTTTAGCCGATTCGTCCACAACGTACTGCACGGCGATCCTGTTCTATATGACAATCACTTCAGGTTTACAGGCATCCCCTAGTGATTGCTGGACCCGAAGGTACCAGGAGGATGGCTAAGGCAGCTTACGCTGCGAGAGCTTGACCCTCGTAGGTTTCGTCATTGGCAACTATAAGTAGTTGCAACAGTGGATTTACGAGTTCTGTTACCAACTCGGCATGCACCTAGAGTTTCGCAACCGGCGTCGAATCCTAAACGGCCCCGATGCTTGCTGTGTATAACCAGCAAGCTAGCGGAGTCTACGCCTATCCAGCGCAGAAGGCCAACCCCATCAAGGGTTTACTTGCCGTCACCACCACCTTTGTTGACATCCTGGATCCGCTGGAGCACTTGGGTGGAGGTAGAAATGCAGGCTTTGTCATCGCCGCCAGCTTTTTCGGCTTTGGCCTTATCGTAACCGGCCTTGATGTCGTCGGACGTGTTTTCGCTTGTCTGGCCAGAAGTAGCCATGGCGTTTTCAATTTTTTGCAGGTTGATGGCGCACAAATCATCCTTCGCAGGAATGGTTTCAGCCGCAAACACCGGAGAGGCCAACATCACAGCGGAAATAAACAGACCAGCAAGAGCGGTACGCTTCATGGGGAAAACTCCTTGTGCACATGATAGGCCCGGTGTTTCCGGGCTCGGTTATATGCCCCAAATCGTGGGGCATCAAGCCAATTGACTATAGCCGTGCTCAGGAGTTCTGCTTGTATTTGGCCATCATTGAATCATTTTTTTTGTGCCCAAAAGCGGGGCGATTTTTGGGTGGCCGGAAGGGCATTGCTGGCAAGCCAGCTCCCACAAAAACTGCCAAAAACTGTGGGAGCAATCCCGCTCTTACAGAGCGGTGGTCACCCGGTCTACCAGATACACCAGCCCGTGATAATCAATCCCGCCATGCTGGCTCAGACCGATTTCGCATGTGCGGCTTGTCGATATACCTTCACTGCAATGCTGTACGGCGTCCTTCAGAGTACGCAGCGAGTGGGCGTTCAACTCCGGTGTGGTGAAGCCCTTGTCGCCGGCAAACCCGCAGCAATGAATCCCTTCGGGAATTACTACCTGGGTACTGCACAGGCGTGCGATGTCGATCAGTGCCTGGCTTTCGCCCAAGTGCTGGGTGCTGCACGTGACGTGCACAGCAATCGGTGCGGCTTGCGGGGTGAAACTCAACTTGTCCACAAGGTGGGTGCGGATGAAGCGCACCGGGTCATACAGGTCCAGACGCGATTCTTTAAGGTCTTGCACCAGGCGCAAGGTACACGGGCTGGTGTCGCAGTAGACCGGATCAAGCCCGCCGCGGCTGGCATGCAGCAGTGCGCCGATGAGTTCCTGGCGCTTGTGTTCCGCTTGTTCGGCATAGCCTTTGGAGGCAAACGGCTGGCCGCAGCACAGGCTGTCCATGTCGTCGGGGAACACAACCTGGTAACCGGCTTTTTCCAGCAGACCACGGGTTTTATCCAGCAGCGACATTTGCTCGCTATCGCCTGCCGCCGGCCCCATCACTCGCGAAACACACGCCGCCAGATATACCACTCGCGGTCGTGCATCCTTGACCGCAGGGCTGAGTCGAATCGCGCGTTCGGGTTGTGGCATGGCATTGGTCCACAACGGCACGCGGCCTTTGCTGGCTTTGGTCAGTGCGGCCGAGATTTTGCCCAGCCGTGGCGCGCCCAGCAACATGCGTGCGCCATTGGCCGCATGCAGCATGAAACGGGCACCTTGCAGCGTGGTAGCAAAATGATTGCCCAACCAGTCGGCGGTTTTCACATTCCTTGCGCTGCGGGCCCGGAGTTTTTTTACCAGCTCGCCGGTGTTGATGCCGACCGGACAACGCTGTGCGCATAAACCGGTAGCGGCGCAGGTGTCGATTCCTTGGTAGGCGTAGGCTTTTTCTAGCTCAAGGGTGTCAATCCCTGCGCGTTTTTTGGCCTGAATGTCGCGCCAGATCACAATCCGCTGGCGCGGGCTGAGGGTCAGGCCTTTTGATGGGCAGACCGGCTCGCAAAAACCGCATTCGATGCACTTATCCACAATCTCGTCTGCGGCGGGCATCGGTTTAAGGTGCTTGAGATGGATGTGCGGGTCTTCGCTGAGGACCACGTCGGGGTTGAGAATGCCCTGGGGGTCCAGCAAGCGCTTGAGCTGCCACATTAACTGGTAGGCATCGCTGCCCCATTCCAGTTCTACGAACGGCGCCATATTGCGCCCGGTGCCATGTTCAGCCTTGAGCGAACCGCCAAATTCCACGGCAACCAGCTGCGCCACGTCATCCATAAACGCCTGGTAGCGCGCCACTTCTTCGGGGTTGTTGAAGCCCTGGGTGAAGACGAAGTGCAGATTGCCCTCCAGTGCATGGCCAAACAGGATCGCTTCGTCGTAGTGGTGTTTGTCGAACAGCTCGATCAGGCGATTGACGCCGATGGCCAGTTGTTCGACCGGGAAGGTCACGTCTTCGATGATCACCGTGGTCCCGGTTTTGCGTACGGCGCCGACGGCCGGGAAGGTGTCTTTGCGGATTGCCCACAGCTTGGCGTTTTCGACCGGGTCCTCGGTGAAGTCGACTTGTTTCTCGACCGGGAACGCCGCCACTGACGCCATGATTTGTGCCAGTTGTTCGTGTAATAAAGTCGAGGTTGCGGCGCGGGATTCGATCAGCAGGGCACAGGCATTGGCCGACAATTGTTGTACGAAAGCCGGCATGCCCGGCTTGTCCTGCACCGAGCGCAGGCTGCGACGGTCCAATAGTTCTACGGCTGACACCGGTTGATTTTTCAGGACGGTGACGGCGTTGCAGCAGGTTTCAACATCGGGGAACACGATCAGTGCCGAGGCTTTGTTCGGATGATCGATCACCGTGTCGTAGGTCACCGCGCTGATAAAGCCCAGAGTGCCTTCGCTGCCCACCAGCAGGTGGCTGAGAATATCCAGCGGGTCGTCGAAATCCACCAGGGCGTTGAGTGACAGGCCGGTGGTGTTTTTCAGACGGTATTTATGGCGAATTTTTGCAGCCAGTTCGGTATTGGCGCGGGTCTCGCGGGCCAATGTCGCCAGCTGTTCGAGCAATGGGCCATGGCTTTGGCGGAAGGCGGCGACGCTGCTCGCGTCTTCGGTGTCGACCCGGGTACCGTCGGCCAGTACTACGCGCAGGCCAGCCAGGGTGTGGTAGGTGTTTTGCGCGGTGCCGCAACACATGCCGCTGGCATTGTTGGCGACGATGCCGCCGATTTTGCAGGCGTTGATCGAGGCCGGGTCAGGGCCGATCTTGCGCCCGAATGGTGCCAGCCAGGCGTTGGCCTGGGCGCCGATGACGCCGGGTTGCAGGCGGATTTGCATACCCTGGCCACGTATTTCCTTGGCGTTCCAGTTATCCCCAAGCACGATCAGCACCGAGTCGCTGATGGCCTGGCCCGACAAGCTGGTGCCGGCGGCGCGAAACGTCACCGGCACCTGGTCGCGGCGGGCGAGGCGCAACAGTTCGACTACTTCGTCCTCAGACTCGACGCGTATCACCAGCTTGGGAATCAGCCGATAAAAGCTCGCGTCAGTACCAAAAGCCAGGGTTGAAAGCGGATCGTCGAAACGGCGGTCTTGCGCGATCAATCGTTCAGCGTCTCGCACAAAGGCAGCGGGCAGGCTCATGCATCCTCCAGGATCAACACCACCAAGTCTTTCGGACCGTGGGCACCGTAGGCCAGCACTTGCTCAATGTCGGCGGTTTTCGATGGGCCGGACACCAGCAGGGCATTGGTTGGCATGCCGGCTGCCCAGTTCATTTCTCGCTGCACTTGATAGAAGTTGTCGCGGATTTCACTGGCTTTGAGCAGGGCGAAATGCACGGGTGGCACCAGGCTCATCAAGCGCGGCTCTTCAGCCGTCGGCCACATGATCAAACTGCCGGTGGCGGCAATTGCGCCCAGGGTCGTGGTCAGGCTGGCCGGGGTGTCATTGAACAGTTCGGCTTTCCATTCTTCCACGGGACGGTTGTAGGCCTTGAGAGTCGGCAGCCCAGGATTCTGCGCCCAATGCGTCGTCACTTTCTGCCCGTGTGCTGTGGCGGGCGCGATCAACAGGCTCGGTAACTGCCGGTCGGTGACCAATTGCGCCAACAGCGCCGGCCAGTCCTGTTCGGTGCTGAGGTGGATCTCGGTATGCACCGCTTCCATCAGTTTGCGTAGCTGAGGGATGCGTTGTTCCGGGGTGTAGGTCCATGGCTCTGTGACCAGCACTTCGTCGAAGTTGTCAGGCACCGGTGTGGTCCCTGTCAGACTGTTGCGCAGCTTGTTGAGGATGTTTTGTTTAGCGCTCATCGCGGGTCTCCCGATTTCTTCGCCAAGTGCTCGCGGGCCATATCGTGCAGGGAGCGGGCAGCGGGTTTGGGGGCGCTGTGGTTTTGCGTCCACGGCCCGACATTGCTCGGCGTGAGCCCGCGCAGGCGGGTAGCGGCCTTGAGAAACACGCGGTACAGGGTGGGGGAGCTGTTAAGCCTGGCCCACATGTTCCAGACCAGACGCTCTTTGCGCGAGTACTTGCTGCCCTGGCCGCGCATGATTCGGGGCGAGGCATCCGGTGCTTTGACGTTCTCTTCGCGCAGGCGGCGCAGCAGGGCCGGGATCGGAATTTTTACCGGGCACACTTCGCCACAGGCACCGCACAGCGACGAGGCGCTAGGGTGATCCGGCACTTTGGCCAGGCCCACCATGTGCGGCGTGATGATTGCACCGATCGGACCGGGGTAAACCTCGCCGTAGGCATGACCGCCAATGCGCGTGTACACCGGGCAGTGGTTCATGCAGGCACCACAACGGATGCAGTTCAGCGTCTGACGTAGCTCGCTGTCGGCAAATGCCTGACTGCGACCGTTGTCTAGCAGTACCAGATGCACTTCTTCGGGGCCATCCAGTTCGCCGGGTTTGCGCGGGCCGGAGATCATGTTGACGTAGGTGGTGATCGGCTGGCCGAGGGCCGAGCGTGTCAGCAATGACAGCAGCGGCACCACATCACGTAGATGCTCGACGACTTTTTCGATGCCGGTTACGGCGATATGCACCGGCGGCACGGTGGTGGACATGCGGCCGTTGCCTTCGTTTTCCACCAGCAACAGGGTGCCTGTTTCGGCGACCGCGAAGTTGACCCCGGACACGCCGATGTCAGCTTCAAAGAATTTCTGGCGCAGGACGCGTCGGCCGATCTGGATCAATTGATCGACGTCTTTGGTGTAGTCCACACCGAGTTTTTCGTGGAACAAGTCAGCCACTTGCCCGGCGTTCTTGTGGATCGCGGGCATGATGATGTGGGATGGCTTCTCGTTGTCGAGTTGAACGATGTACTCGCCCATGTCGGACTCAAGGCATTCAATGCCTTGGGCGCCAAGCACGTGGTTCATCTCCATCTCTTCGCTGACCATCGATTTGCCTTTGATCACTTGCTTGGCAGCGCGCCGGCGAGCAATCGACATCACGATTTCATTGGCCTGGTCGACGGTTTCGGCCCAATGCACCTGTACCCCGTTGCGAGTCAGGTTGGCTTCCAGTCGTTCCAGCAGGTCGGGCAGTTTGGATAAGGCGCGGGCGCGCACGGCATTGCCCAGGGCTCGCAAATGCTCGCGCTCATGGGCGTCGCTGAAGGACGCGGCGCGTTTGGTCATCAACGAGTCCATGGCACTGCGGAAGTTATTTCGCAGTTGCGTGTCAGCCAAGGCTTCGTGGGCGCGCTCGCGGAAGTCTTCTTCAACTGCGACGGTGGGGATCAGTGTGCTAGTGCTCATTGCTGTCCTCCGGTGCGCTGCCACAAGAAGCTGGCAAGATGCTGGCCGCGCAGGGCCTGTTTCTGTTTTTCCAGCGAGCCATTGATATTCATCAGGCAGCCGCAGTCGGCAGTCAGTACCTGGTGCGCGCCGGTTTCAATCAAGGCGCGGGTCTTGTCGGCGACCATGGCCCCGGAAATATCCGGCATGCGTACGCTGAATGTCCCACCAAAACCGCAGCATTCACTTTCGTGGCTGTGGTCGATGCGCTCAACATTACTCAGTTGCGCGAGCATTTCGCGGCCATGCAGGTGGGTGTTCATTTCGCGCCGGGCGGAGCATGAGGTATGCAGTGCCACTTTGACGGGGGCACCACTGTCCTTGAATTGCACCTTGCACACGAACAGCAGGAATTCGGTGAGTTCGAAGGTGCGTTCGGCCAGGGCATGGACCTTTTTCAAGGTCTCGGGTTCGTCCTTGAACAAGTCTTCGTAGTGTTCGCGCAACATCCCGGCACAAGAACCGGACGGCACGACCACGGGGTAATCTTCGGCGAACAACGCCAGCTGTGAACGTGCCACTTCGCGGGCCTGATCGGTGTAACCGGAGGTGTAAGCCGGTTGTCCGCAACAGCTCTGGCCCTGGGGGTAGTCGACTGCGATACCTTCGCGTTCGATCAGGTGAATGGCGTCCATCCCGGCTTCGGGGAAGAACAGGTCCACTACGCAGGTGCCAAACAGATAGACCTTGCGCGGCTTCGAAGGGTATTGACGAAGTGTTGGAAGAGGCGGGGCGACGCGGGTCGCATTCGGCACGGCGTTGTAAAAAAGCTCGCTCATCAGGCGTCTCCGGGTGGTCCCGGTTATGTGTCCGCGTCAGCAGCTGAAACCGTCTTCAGCCGCCAGGCAGACCGGGTTTTGAATGACTGACGCCGGCATGCAGGCCGGCGCCTTTTATCGTGCAGTAACCATAGCCCTATTAGTGCACCAGCATGCCGGTGAGCCAGTAGGCCTGTGCCAGTGTGATCAGGCCAACGATGGTGGCGAAGAACAGGCTGTGTTTGAGGGTGAAGCGGAACAGGTCGGACTCTTTGCCCACCAGGCCGGTGGCCGCACACGCCACGGCGATCGATTGCGGAGAAATCATCTTGCCGGTCACGCCACCGCTGGTATTGGCCGCGACCATCAATACGTCGCTGACGCCGATCTGGTGTGCAGTGGTGGCTTGCAACGAGCTGAAGAGGGCGTTCGACGAGGTGTCGGAGCCGGTCAGGAACACGCCCAGCCAGCCGAGGAACGGCGAGAAGAACGGGAACGCCGCGCCTGTACCTGCCAGTACCAGAGCCATGGTGGAAGACATGCCCGAGTAGTTGGTGACGAAGGCAAAGGCCAGCACCATGCCGATGGACAGGATCGGCCAGCGCAGTTCGTAGAGGGTCTCTTTAAAAGTGGTAAGACCAGTTTTGATGTTGATTTTCAGGATCAGCATCGAGATCAATGCAGAGAAGAAAATCGCTGTGCCGGTTGCTGAAATCGGGTCCAGTTTGAACACGGCAGCAATGGCGGTCGGTGCATTTACGATGGGGGCAGTTTTGATCACTAATTGATCAAGGTGCGGGATGGCGAAGTTGAACACCCAGCCATACATCGAGCCGCCCGGTGAGAACAGGGCCTTGAACGGCTTGAGGGTCCAGATGGTCACCAGAACGGTGAGGATCAGGAACGGCGACCAGGCTTTGAGAATCTGCATCAGGCTGTAAGGCGAAGCCATGAGGTTGCTTGGCTTGCCGAAACCTCCTGCGCTGGCGGTCACGATTACGTCAGAGGACACGCCGGCGATCTGTGCGCCAGCAGTGCGCTTTGGCTGCCAGACTTTCAGGAACAGCGTCAGGCTGACCAGGCTGGCGAGGGCCGAGGTGATGTCCGGCAGTTCAGGGCCAATGAAGTTCGAGGTGAAGTACTGGGTGACGGCGAAGCTTAAGCCGGCTACCAGGGCAGCTGGCCAGGTTTCACGCACGCCGCGCAGGCCGTCCATCATGAACACCAGCCAGAACGGTACGAAAAGCGACAGCAAAGGCAGCTGGCGGCCAGCCATGGCGCCGATCTTGAATGAGTCGATACCCGTTACCTGGCCTGCGACGATGATCGGGATGCCCAGGGCGCCGAAGGCCACGGGGGCGGTGTTGGCAATCAGGCACAGACCCGCGGCGTACAGCGGGTTGAACCCCAGGCCTACAAGCAATGCGGCAGTAATCGCGACCGGCGCGCCGAAACCGGCGGCACCTTCTAGGAACGCTCCGAAGCAGAAGCCAATCAACAGCACTTGCAGACGCTGGTCGTCAGTGATCGACAGGACCGAGCTGCGGATGATTTCAAACTGGCCGCTTTTAACCGTCAGTTTGTAGAGGAACACCGCGGCAACGATGATCCAGGCAATTGGCCAGAGGCCGTAGGCAAATCCATAGCCGGCTGCTGCGAAGGCCATGTCGACAGGCATCTGGAAGGCAAAAATGGCCACCACAATCGACAGGGCGAGGGTAATGCTCCCGGCGACGTGTCCTTTGAGACGGAACACGGCCAAGGCCAGGAAGAAGAACACAATCGGAATGACAGCCGCGAGAGCGGACAGGCCGAGGCTGCCGAGCGGGCTATAGAGCTGTTGCCAGGTTTGCATATGGGGTGGCCCCTAATTGTTATTGGTCGAGCGCATTTGGATAATTGGTATTACCAATTTACAACCGCTATCGGCTAGGTTAAAAGCGTTATGCGGTATGTGTCAATTTGCCGCTCTTAAATCTTTTCTCGCGGTGTTCGTGTTCAGTGCATCTGATGGGGTCGAGAGCGGCGTTTCTGATGAGTGTGCCGATTGCGCCAATCGGCGAGAATAGCGACCCCCGGCGCGTGGCTGGGAGGGTGGAGAGCAGTTATGGGGTTTGATCAAATTCGTCAGCGCCGTTTGTCGGACGATATTGTCGAGCAGCTTGAGGGCATGATCCTTGAGGGAACGCTGAAGTCCGGCGAGCGATTGCCGGCTGAGCGTGCGCTGGCGGAACAATTTGGTGTGTCGCGCCCTTCATTGCGTGAAGCGATTCAAAAGTTGTCGGCCAAAGGTCTGCTGGTCAGTCGCCAGGGCGGCGGCAATTATGTGGCGAGTTCGCTGGGCACGACGTTTAGCGACCCGTTGCTGCAACTGCTGGAAAGCAACCCCGAAGCGCAGCGTGATCTGCTGGAGTTCCGGCATACCCTTGAGGCGTCATGTGCGTATTACGCGGCATTGCGTGCAACCGAGATGGACCGTGAGCGCCTGCGCCTGGCGTTCGAGCAGTTGCAGGATTGTTATGCGCGGGTCGATGAAGTTAGTCGGGCCGAGGAGGGCGAAGCTGATGCCAGTTTCCATTTGGCCATTGCGGAGGCCAGTCACAATGCCGTGTTGCTGCACACGATTCGCGGGCTATTCGATCTGCTCAAGCGCAACGTGGTGACCAATATCGGCGGCATGTACAAGCAGCGCAGCGAAACGCGCGACATGCTGATCAGTCAGCACCGCGAGTTGTACCTGGCAATTATCGAGGGTCGTGCGGAAGATGCCCGGGAAGTGGCAAGCCGGCATCTGGTGTATGTGCAGGAAGTGCTGGAAGAAGTGCGTCAGGAAGTTCAGCGCATGGCGCGGGCAGAGCGGCGTAATGGGTTGTGAAATGCCAGATCTGCAGGAGCGAGGCAAGCTCGCTCCTGCAGATACTCAGGGGAGGGACGTCTAGTCTTCCTTGCCCTTGTTGCGAACTGCACGCTGCAGTTCGCGATCGGAGTCACGCTCACGCTCGGTATGACGCTTGTCGTATTCCTTCTTGCCTTTACCCAGGGCAATTTCGCACTTGATCAAGTGCTTGCTCCAGTAAAGCGAGAGGCAGACGCAGGCGTAACCCTTCTGCTGCACCGCGGCAAACAGCTTTTCCAGCTCGCGCTGGTTAAGCAGCAGTTTGCGGCTGCGCGTAGGGTCGGCAATGACGTGGGTGCTGGCTGTCGTCAGGGGGGCAATATGGCTGCCAAGCAGCCAGGCTTCACCGTCCTTGAGTAGCACGTAGCTGTCGACCAGCTGTGCCTTGCCTGCACGCAGACTTTTTACTTCCCAGCCGGCCAGGACCAGACCAGCCTCGAACCGATGTTCGATGAAGTAATCGTGTCGCGCTTTTTTATTCTGCGCGATGGTCCCTGTGGGGTGTTTCTTCTGTTTAGCCATAGGGCCGGCATTATAGGCAGTTGCTAGCGTGTCGGCTACGGCCAACCTGCGAGTTTGTGCGCGTAGGACTCCGTGCTTGAGCACGTAGGGTGATTCCCGGACAATGCGCCCTCTTTTTTTAGTGGTTGGGCGTAGTAACGATGTCGACAGACAAGGTTTCTGTCCACGGCAGTTGGGCAAGCCGTTGGGTCTTTATTTTCGCTGCGACCGGTTCTGCTGTGGGTTTGGGCAGTATCTGGAAATTCCCGTACATGGTTGGCGTCTATGGCGGCGGCGCTTTTGTGCTGGTGTTCCTGGCATGTATCGCGCTGATTGGTGTGCCGGTGATGCTGGCTGAAACCCTCATCGGGCGGCGAGCGCGACTCAGTCCGGCGAATGCCTTGAAGGTATTGGCGGTTGAGGCGGGTCACTCCGGGCGTTGGTCGTGGGGGGCTTTTGCCGGGATGATCACCGCGTTGCTGATTTTGTCTTTTTATAGTGTGGTCGGTGGCTGGTCGCTGGATTACATCATCAATATGGGCAAGGGCGACTTTCAGGGGGCGACGGCTGACCAGGTGGGCGATTACTTCGGTGGCGTGATATCCAACCCTTGGAGGCTGACGTTCTGGCATACGGCGTTCATGCTTCTGTCAGCGTTTGTGATTGCCAGGGGAGTGGTGGCGGGGCTTGAACGTAGCTTGCGGATCATGATGCCTATCCTGTTTGTGCTGTTGCTGGTGCTGCTGGGTTACAGCATGACCACCGGGCACTTCATGGAAGGCGTGCATTTCATGTTCGACTTCAATCCCGACCGGGTGCTCGACGGTTTGCTGGCAGCAATGGGCCATGCGTTCTTTTCGCTGAGTGTGGGCGTGGGTTCTATCATGATCTACGGCGCATATATGCCGAAGAACGCGTCGATTTCCGGGACGGTCGTCGGTGTGGCACTGATCGATACGTTTGTCTCATTGCTGGCCGGGCTGGCATTGTTTCCAATTGTATTCGCTTCGGGTTTGAATCCGAGCGAAGGCCCTGGCCTGATGTTTGTGACCTTGCCGTTTGCCTTTGGCAACGTAGCGTTCGGTCAGCTGATGGGGGTGGTGTTTTTTGTTCTGGTCGCCGTGGCAGCCTGGAGCTCGGCCATCTCGTTGCTTGAGCCGATGGTGGCTTACCTGGTTGAGCGAACCAGGGTTCGACGCCTTTGGGTGACATTCTGGCTGGCCTTTACATGCTGGTTTGTCGGGTTGGGTACGGTGTTTTCGTTCAATATCTGGAAGCAAGCCAAGTTTTTTGTGAGCGAAGAGTCAGGCTTTCACCTTTACCAATGGGGTGCTGCCAGCGGACTGGACTTCTTTGGTGTCGTTGATTTCTTCACCTCGCGTATCATGCTGCCTTTAGGTGGGCTGTGCTTTGTGGTCTTTGCAGGCTGGATCATGGGGCGCGGCGCGGTGCGCGACGAATTGTCGATGCGCAGCCCGGTGATGTTTACTCTGACTCTTTTCTTGATGCGCTATGTGGCGCCACTCGGCATTCTGATTGTGTTTGCCGCCCAGCTGTGGAAGTAACGCTGACATGACTACCCATATCCAACGCTCTGCCTTGCTGCCTTATCCGGCGCAGGCTCTTTATGACCTGGTTAACGATGTTGCGCGTTATCCGGAGTTCTTGCCGTGGTGTTCTTCGGCCGAGATCCTAGAAAGCACCGAGGTGCTGATGCGCGCCAGTCTGGGTGTGGCCAAGGGCGGTTTGAGCCAGCACTTTGTCACGCGTAATACGCTGGTGCCGGGGCAATCGATTGAGATGAATCTTGAAGAGGGGCCATTCACCAAGTTGCACGGCCTTTGGGTGTTCAAGCCGTTGGGCGAGAAAGCCTGCAAGATCAGTCTGGATATGACCTTTGATTACGCCGGGGCGATTGTGAAGGCGACATTGGGGCCTTTGTTCAATCAGGCAGCCAATACGTTGGTCGATGCGTTTTGCCAGCGCGCCAAGCAGTTGTATGGCTGACCCGGTGATTGAGATTGAGGTCGTCTACGCGGCGGTCGATCGTCAGCGTTTGCTTGCTTTGGCGGTGCCGCAAGGCACGACGGTGCGGGCAGCGGTATTGGCGTCGGGTATCGACAGCGAGTTTCCTGAGCTGGATCTGCTGAATTGTCCCCTGGGGGTTTTCGGCAAGCAGGTTGCCGCGCCAGCCAGCCAGGTGCTGCAGGACGGTGACAGGGTTGAGATCTACCGGGCGTTACTGGCTGACCCTAAAGAGATTCGGCGCCAGCGTGCAGCCAAAGCCGCAGAAGCTAAACGTCTGAGCCAGCTTTAGTCACTTTATGGCAGTTAACAAAAAGCCCGGCATGCCGGGCTTTTTTGTGCCGAACGCTTATTGTTCGGTTGTATCCAGAGGTGCTGGGGTCGGCACAGGAACTGTTTCGACTCCATCGACGTCTTTCTGGATCTGATCGAGCAGCGAGCCTGGCTTGGGCGGGGCATCGCTCTTCTCGCTCGGCGCAGTTTCTGGCGCTGGAGGGGCAGTTACCCCTGTAGCAGCGTCTTTGCCGAGAATTGCTTCGTCGCGGCTGACACCAGGCTTGAAGTCGCCTGACAAGCTCACGAGCTGGTCGTTTTCGTTGAAGAACACGCTCACGCGTTCTTGTTGGCGTTCACCGCCACCGGGTTGCAGGCTATACAAATAATCCCAACGATCCGGGTGGAATGTATCGGTCAGCAGGGCGTTGCCCATGATAAACCGCACTTGCCGGCGGGTCATTCCCGGGCGTAACTGGTTTATCATGTCCTGCGTGACGACATTGCCCTGCTGGATGTCGATTTTGTAAACCCCGGGGAATGAACAACCGGCGAGTGCGAGCAGTCCCACAAAGGTGAAACTGGTTAGCAAGAGCTTGGTGTTTTGCATCGGTGGGCGACTTCCACTATCTTGGCTGGGACAACGTAAACGCCGATCATACCCGTATTAAGAGAAGCTGCGAAGCGCTTCCGCGAGAAAGCTAACCATGGTTGAAAATAGCGAACTACGTAAGGCCGGACTTAAGGTGACTCTGCCACGAGTCAAGATTCTACAAATGCTTGACTCTGCCGAGCAGCGTCACATGAGTGCCGAGGATGTTTACAAGGCGCTGATGCAAGCTGGCGAAGACGTCGGTCTGGCCACGGTTTACCGTGTACTGACGCAGTTTGAGTCCGCAGGGCTGGTGATCCGCCATAATTTCGATGGCGGTCATGCGGTCTTTGAATTGGCCGATGCCGACGGTGGACACCACGACCATATGGTCAACGTGGACAGCGGTGAAGTGATCGAGTTCTTCGACGAAGATATTGAAAAACTGCAACATGCCATCGCCGCCAAACATGGCGTCGAGCTGGTGGATCACAATCTGGTGCTGTACGTACGCAAGAAAACTAAATAAGCATGTCGCGCGAATTTCGGTTCGCGAAACGAACGAAGGCGACCCCCAGGGTCGCCTTCGTGCTATCTGAATACTGATTTTAAGTGGCCGTTCGTCGCTAAGCAGCCATATTCTTGGCAGTGACCACCATTTTCTTGGCATGAGCCAGTGACTCTTTGGTCAGGTCGATGCCGCCGAGCATGCGCGCTACTTCCTCTACGCGTTCCTTCTTACTCAGTTTCGATACTGCCGTACGTGTGGTCTCGCTCTCGCGAACCTTGTGCACGAAAAGGTGCTGGTGGCATTGTGCTGCCACTTGCGGCAGGTGAGTCACGGTCAGCACCTGGCCGCGTTCGCCGAGTCGGCGCAGCAGCTGGCCTACGATTTCAGCAGTCGGGCCGCCGATCCCCACGTCGACTTCGTCAAATACGAGGGTGGGAACGCGCGAGGTTTGAGCGGTTATGACCTGGATGGCCAGGCTGATGCGCGACAACTCGCCGCCAGAGGCAACTTTAGCCAGCGCTTTCAGTGGCTGTCCGGGGTTGGCGCTGACCAGAAGCTCGACTTGTTCAAGGCCGTGAGGCATAGGGTCAGTACTGCTTTGCGCGCGCAGTTCGATCACGAAACGACCGCCGGGCATGCCCAGACGCTGGATTTCTTCTTCTACAGCACTGCTAAGGCGTGTAGCTGCATGGCTGCGCAACTCGCTCAGAGCGCGTGCGCATTCCTGGTAGTGGCGGGAATAGGCGGCCAGCTCATTGCCCAGGCGCTCAATGGACTCATCGTTGGCATTGAGGGTTTCGATCTCTTCCAGTAGTCGTTGTTGCAGGGCAGCAACGTCATTGGGCTGAACGCGGTGTTTACGCGCAAGGGTGTAGATGGTGTCCAGTCGCTCTTCGAGGTACTGAAGGCGGCCCGGGTCGGCATCAAAGTGATCGAGGAAACGATTAAGTTCACCCACGGCCTCTTCGACTTGAATTTGCGCACTGGCCAGTAGATCGGTGGCTTCACTCAATGAGCCAGAGTTGTTGTTGATGCTCGACAGGCGATTCAGACTTACTGTCAGGGCATTAAGAACATTGCCGGAGTCGTTTTCGCTGCATTGCTCAACCACTTGGCGGCAGATCGTCAGCAGGGTTTCAGCGTTGGTCAGGTTTTTGTGTTCCTGCTCCAGTTCTTCCAGTTCGTTTTCACCCAGTGAGAGCGTTTCGAGTTCTTCGAGCTGGTAGCTCAATAGCTGATGGCGTGCGCGTTGCTCGTCCCCGGAGTTGGACAGGTGCTCCAGTTCCTGACGGGTCTGGCGCCAGCGCTGTGCGGCCAGTTGTACCTGGCGGGCCAGATCGGTAGCGCCAGCATATTCGTCCAGAAGGCGCCGGTGTGTGTCGGGTTTAAGCAGCGACTGGTGCTCGTGCTGGCTGTGGATATCAATTAAAAGTTCACCCAGTGCTTTCAGGTCGCCTTGAGGGCAGGGCGTGCCATTGATATAGCCGCGTGAGCGTCCTTCGGCCGTAATCACGCGGCGCAGGATGCACGGTCCATCGACGTCCAGGTCGCGTTCTGCGAGCCAGGTGCGTGCTTCTGGAATGTCCTGTAGATCGAAGGTGGCCAGAATGTCGGCTTTTTCGGCACCCGGGCGAACTACTCCACTGTCGGCGCGGTCACCCAAGGTAAGGCCCAGCGCATCGAGCATGATCGATTTACCGGCACCGGTCTCGCCAGTGATTACACTCATCCCGCGATCCAGTTCAAGATCGAGATGTTCAACGATGGCGTAGTTATGTACGGACAGGTGCACCAGCATAGGAGCTGCTCCAAAACGTAATGTCTGGTTATTTATACAGTGTTTTGTTTCGTGCTGACAATGCCTTCGTTTAGTCCGATTTGCTTGGTGGTTTTGTTTTTTTAGGTCGTTTTGATTGTGCATCGGGGGCTTTCGCGCGTGGCTAAAGACCACACTTACTGCTTTTTGGCTCTTGAACCTGAAAATTGCGACCCCATATACCTTGGCAGAAGCGCGAGTCGAGCTCGCGGACAAAGTTTGAAAGGAGAAATCTATGGCAGACGAACAGACTATGGATACGCAGAACCAAGACGCTAGTCAGGCCGCGGATGCTGGAAGCGAAGATCTGGTAGCCCGCGTGCAAGTGCTTGAAGAGCAGCTGGCAGCCGCTAATGATCAGGCTTTGCGCGTAGCTGCCGATCTACAGAACGTTCGCCGCCGTGCAGAACAGGACGTTGAAAAAGCACACAAATTTGCATTGGAAAAATTTGCTGGTGACCTGTTGCCGGTGATGGACAGTCTGGAGCGCGGCCTTGAGCTGTCGAATCCGGATGATGAAAGCATTCGTCCAATGCGTGAAGGGATCGAGCTGACCCTGAAAATGTTCCAGGACACCCTGAAACGTTATCACCTTGAAGCTATCGATCCGCACGGCGAACCCTTCAATGCCGAGCACCACCAAGCGATGGCCATGCAGGAAAGCGCTGACCTGGAGCCAAACAGTGTGCTCAAGGTGTTTCAAAAAGGTTATCAGCTCAATGGGCGCTTGCTGCGCCCGGCTATGGTCGTAGTCAGCAAGGCTCCAGCGCCGGTTTCGCCATCGATTGACGAGCAGGCTTGAAATCGGCCGCAAGGCCCCCATTTAGAAGTCAAGCGTTAAGTAATGCCGCAGTTGGTCATTACTGCTGCGGCAAAAAAATTCAAATTTAGGGAGAGTAAACATGGGCAGAATTATCGGTATTGACCTCGGGACCACCAACTCGTGTGTTTCGGTTCTGGAAAACGGTAAAGCAAAAGTTATCGAAAACGCAGAAGGCGCGCGTACTACGCCGTCGATCGTTGCGTACGCCAACGATGGCGAAATTCTGGTTGGCCAGTCGGCCAAGCGTCAGGCAGTGACCAATCCGCATAACACCCTGTACGCGGTGAAGCGTCTGATCGGTCGTCGTTTTGACGAAGAAGTTGTACAGAAAGACATTCAGATGGTGCCTTACAAAATCGTCAAGGCTGATAACGGCGATGCCTGGGTTGAAGTGAACGGCCAGAAAATGGCTCCGCCACAAATCTCGGCTGAAATTCTGAAGAAAATGAAGAAAACCGCCGAAGACTATCTCGGCGAGCCAGTGACTGAAGCGGTTATCACCGTTCCGGCCTACTTCAACGACAGCCAGCGTCAGGCTACCAAAGATGCCGGCCGTATCGCGGGTCTGGACGTAAAACGCATCATCAACGAACCAACTGCTGCTGCTCTGGCATATGGTATGGACAAAGCGAAAGGCGACCACACTGTCATCGTTTATGACTTGGGTGGCGGTACTTTCGACGTGTCGGTAATCGAAATTGCCGAAGTTGATGGCGAGCACCAGTTTGAAGTGTTGGCAACCAACGGCGACACGTTCCTGGGTGGTGAAGACTTTGATATCCGTCTGATCGACTACCTGGTTGACGAGTTCAAGAAAGAAAGCGGCATGAACCTCAAGGGTGACCCGCTGGCGATGCAGCGTCTGAAAGAAGCTGCTGAAAAAGCCAAGATCGAACTGTCTTCGAGCCAGTCGACTGATGTGAATCTGCCTTACATCACTGCAGATGCCACCGGTCCTAAGCACTTGAACGTGAAAATCTCGCGCGCCAAGCTGGAATCGCTGGTTGAAGATCTGGTTCAGCGCACCATCGAGCCTTGCCGCATCGCTCTGAAAGATGCCGGCATTGAAGTTGGCGCGATCAACGACGTGATTCTGGTCGGTGGTCAGACCCGTATGCCACTGGTTCAGAAAATGGTTACCGAGTTCTTCGGCAAGGAAGCACGTAAAGACGTGAACCCTGACGAAGCAGTTGCAATGGGTGCTGCTATCCAGGGCGCGGTATTGGCTGGTGATGTAAAAGACGTTCTGTTGCTGGACGTGAGCCCGCTGACTCTGGGTATCGAAACCATGGGCGGCGTAATGACTGCTCTGATCGAGAAAAACACCACGATTCCTACCAAGAAATCGCAAGTGTTCTCGACAGCTGACGACAACCAGGGCGCTGTGACCATTCACGTTCTGCAAGGCGAGCGTAAGCAAGCTGCCCAGAACAAGTCGTTGGGTAAATTCGACCTGGCTGACATTCCACCTGCTCCACGTGGCGTGCCTCAGATCGAAGTGACCTTCGACATCGATGCCAACGGCATCTTGAACGTTAGCGCGAAAGACAAGGCGACTGGCAAGTCTCAGTCCATCGTGATCAAGGCTAACTCGGGTCTGTCCGAGGAAGAAATTGCTCAGATGGTTCGTGACGCTGAAGTCAACGCTGAAGAAGACCGCAAGTTCGAAGAGCTGGCAGCTGCACGTAACCAGGGCGACGCACTGGTTCACTCGACTCGTAAAATGATCGCTGATGCTGGCGATAAAGTGACCGCAGAAGAGAAAGTTGCAATCGAAGCTGCAGTAGTTGCACTTGAAGCCGCTGTTAAAGGCGATGACAAAGCTGCTATCGAAGCCAAGGTTGAAGAGCTGTCCAAGGTGTCTGCTCCGGTCGCACAGAAAATGTACGCCGAGCAAGCTAACCCGGCAGACGCAGCGGCCAAACCTGAAGAAACCAAGGGTGACGACGTTGTCGACGCTGAGTTCGAAGAAGTAAAAGACAACAAGTAATTAGCTTGTTGGTCGGCCGGTTGACCGTGCATTAGCGGTGACTGGTAGGATGTCGCCGCGCGGGAGCTTGCTCCCGCGTTGGCGTGTCTGGAGTAGAGGAATTTTTACAGCATGCGACAAGGTCGAATGCTTGCGGTTGGAGTCCGGATCTTTTTTGTTTCCGGTCGGCTGTAACCGCTCCTGTTGGCCGATGCATTGGCTGTTAATCAGAAACCAATATCGTTGAAAAAGACGTGAGTCGGGCTTGGTCTTTACTGGGGTCCGGCGGGTTTGGCGAGGCTCGGGAGGGTTTTGCCGAACGTCCTTGAGAGTGCAAAGAATTATGGCAAAGCGCGATTATTACGAAATATTGGGTGTTGAGCGTACTACCACTGAAGTGGAGTTGAAGAAGGCTTATCGTCGCCTCGCAATGAAGCACCACCCGGACCGCAATCCGGATGACAAGGCTTCCGAAGAGCTGTTCAAGGAAGCCAACGAGGCTTACGAGGTTCTGTCGGACTCCAGCAAGCGTGCCGCCTATGATCAATACGGCCATGCCGGTGTTGATCCGCAAATGGGTGGCGGCGGTGCCGGTTTTGGCGGGCAGAACTTCTCCGATATCTTCGGTGATGTGTTCAGTGATTTCTTCGGCGGTGGTCGTGGTGGCTCCCGGGGCGGCGCTCAGCGCGGTAGCGATTTGCGCTACACGCTGGAGCTTGATCTGGAAGAGGCTGTACGCGGTACCACGGTCAATATTCGTGTGCCGACGCTGGTCAACTGCAAGCCATGTGATGGTTCTGGCGCCAAGAAGGGCTCTTCGCCGGTTACCTGTACGACCTGTGGCGGTATTGGCCAGGTGCGCATGCAGCAGGGCTTTTTTGCTGTGCAGCAAACCTGTCCGCGTTGTCATGGTCAGGGCAAGATCATTTCTGATCCGTGCGACAGCTGCCGTGGCGAAGGCCGCGTAGAAGAATACAAAACCCTTTCCGTAAAAGTGCCTGCGGGTGTTGATACGGGCGACCGCATTCGTCTTTCGGGCGAAGGCGAGGCTGGGGTGCAGGGCGGTCCTGCTGGCGATCTGTATGTGGTGATCGAGGTGCGTGAGCACGCGATTTTCCAGCGCGATGGCAAGCATCTGTTTTGTGAAGTGCCGATCAACTTTGCTGATGCTGCATTGGGTGCCGAGCTTGAGGTGCCGACCCTTGATGGCCGTGTAAAGTTGAAAATCCCCGAGGGTACTCAAACCGGCAAGCAGTTCAGACTGCGTGGCAAAGGCGTGGCGCCGGTGCGCGGTGGTGGTGCTGGCGACCTGATGTGCCGTGTGGTGATTGAGACTCCGGTGAAGTTGAGCCGACGTCAGCGTGAGTTGATGGAAGAGTTTCGCTCGACCCTTGAAGGCGATAGCAGTCACTCGCCGAACGCAACGGGCTGGTTCGAAGGCGTGAAGCGCTTCTTCGGCGACTTGTAAGGAGCGGGGCATGCGACGTATAGCTGTGATGGGCGCTGCTGGGCGCATGGGCAAGACGTTGGTCGATGCGGTACAGCAGCGTTCGCCGCTGTCCGGGCTGACAGCGGCAATCGTTCGTCCGGGCAGCTCGTTGATCGGCGCTGATGCTGGCGAGCTTGCAGCGTTGGGTCGTATCGGCGTGCCGTTGTCTGCAGATCTGCTGGCTGTCGTTGAAGACTTCGATGTGTTGATAGATTTCACGCTTCCCGAAGTGATGCTGAAAAACCTGGAGATTTGCCGCACATCGGGCAAGGCCATGGTCATCGGTACTACGGGGCTCAATGCAGGGCAAAAACAATTGCTGGTTGAAGCCGGTAAAGATATTCCAATTGTTTTTGCGGCCAATTTCAGTGTTGGCGTCAACCTGTCGCTCAAGTTGCTTGATATGGCAGCCCGGGTGATGGGCGATGATGCTGATATCGAAATCATCGAGGCGCATCACCGGCACAAGATTGATGCGCCTTCGGGTACTGCGTTGCGTATGGGTGAAGTGATTGCCGATGCGTTGGGGCGTGATCTGCAAAAGGTAGCGGTCTACGGGCGTGAAGGCCACACCGGTGCCCGCGATCGCGAGACCATCGGCTTTGCGACGGTTCGTGGCGGTGATGTGGTGGGGGATCATACGGTTCTGTTTGCTGCCGAGGGTGAGCGTCTTGAAATCACCCACAAGGCATCCAGTCGCATGACCTTCGCCAAGGGCGCCGTTCGTGCAGCGCTTTGGCTCGATGGGCGCGAGGCCGGGCTGTATGACATGCAGGATGTGCTCGACCTGCGCTGAGTTGTCTCTGTAAAATCAGGCTGTGGGCGCACCAGCAGCCTGATTTTTAACCGCTAAGCGATGTCCTGTCGCATTCCTCTGCCTTTTAGGCTCTTTAGCGGTAGACCAAAAAAGCCTTTTTCTGTAAGCTACAGCTTTAGTGTGTCCACTAAAAGCGCGCAGATAATTCGATGAAGAAGCGGGGTGACGTGTCCATACGTCACTCCGCTTTTTTACAACCTGCGATCGCCCTTTCAGGCTTTATTTACGGGAGGTCTTCTTGACTAAGCAAGCCATACTCGCCCTCGCTGATGGCAGCATTTTTCGCGGCGAAGCCATTGGAGCCGACGGTCAGACCGTTGGAGAGGTGGTGTTTAACACCGCAATGACTGGCTACCAGGAGATCTTGACGGATCCATCCTACGCTCAGCAAATCGTGACCCTGACTTACCCGCATGTTGGCAATACCGGTACTACACCGGAAGATGCCGAGTCTGATCGCGTCTGGTCCGCAGGTCTGGTTATTCGTGATCTGCCGTTGGTTGCGAGCAACTGGCGCAACAAGATGTCTCTTTCTGACTACTTGAAAGCCAATAACGTTGTGGCTATCGCAGGAATCGATACCCGTCGCCTGACCCGCATTTTGCGTGAGAAAGGTGCTCAGAACGGCTGCATCATGGCCGGTGACAACATTTCTGACGAAGCTGCCATTGCTGCTGCGCGTGGCTTCCCGGGCCTTAAAGGCATGGATCTGGCGAAGGTTGTCAGCACCGATAAGGCTTACGAGTGGCGCTCCAGTGTCTGGAACCTGGCCACCGACAGCCATCCGACCATTGAAGCGTCCGAGCTGCCTTATCACGTCGTTGCTTACGACTACGGCGTAAAGTGGAACATCTTGCGCATGTTGGTTGAGCGTGGCTGCCGCGTAACTGTTGTGCCGGCACAAACTCCGGCCAGCGACGTGCTGGCACTGAATCCGGATGGCGTGTTCCTGTCCAACGGCCCAGGCGATCCCGAGCCATGCGACTACGCAATCACGGCCATTCAGGAAGTGCTGAAAACCGAAATTCCGGTATTCGGTATCTGCCTGGGTCACCAGTTGCTGGCTCTGGCGTCTGGCGCCAAGACTGTGAAAATGGGTCACGGCCACCACGGTGCGAACCACCCGGTTCAGGATCTGGACACGGGCGTAGTGATGATCACCAGTCAGAACCACGGTTTTGCGGTTGATGAAGCGACTTTGCCTGCCAACGTGCGTGCGATCCACAAGTCGCTGTTTGACGGCACCTTGCAAGGTATCGAGTTGACCGACAAGAGCGCTTTCAGCTTCCAGGGCCACCCTGAAGCCAGCCCTGGCCCGAACGACGTAGCACCGCTGTTCGATCGCTTCATCAATGAGATGGCCAAGCGCCGCTGATCATCCTCTAGTTGTAGTGCCCAATGGCGGCCCCGTACTCCGGCGGCCCCTTGGGTGTTTCAGAGACTTGATCGACAGCTTGCCGACTGACCTGCGGATTTGAGTGACAAACCCATGCCAAAACGTACAGACATTAAAAGCATCCTGATTCTCGGCGCTGGCCCGATTGTTATCGGCCAGGCGTGTGAATTCGACTACTCCGGCGCCCAGGCCTGCAAGGCTCTGCGCGAGGAAGGCTATCGCGTCATCCTGGTGAACTCTAACCCGGCCACCATCATGACCGACCCGGACATGGCCGACGCGACCTACATCGAGCCGATCAAATGGCAGACTGTTGCCAAGATCATTGAAAAAGAGCGTCCGGACGCTCTTCTGCCGACAATGGGCGGCCAGACTGCTCTGAACTGCGCACTGGATCTGGAGCGTGAAGGCGTTCTGGAGAAGTTCGGCGTAGAAATGATCGGCGCCAATGCCGACACTATCGACAAGGCTGAAGACCGTTCGCGTTTTGACAAGGCGATGAAGTCCATCGGCCTGGATTGCCCGCGCTCCGGTATCGCCCACAGCATGGAAGAGGCCAATGCGGTTCTCGAGAAGCTCGGCTTCCCGTGCATCATTCGTCCTTCCTTCACCATGGGCGGCACCGGTGGCGGTATTGCTTACAACCGTGAAGAGTTCGAAGAAATCTGCGCCCGTGGTCTCGACTTGTCGCCGACCAAAGAACTGCTGATCGACGAGTCCCTGATCGGCTGGAAAGAGTACGAGATGGAGGTTGTCCGCGATAAGAAGGACAACTGCATCATCGTTTGCTCGATCGAAAACTTCGACCCGATGGGCGTGCACACCGGCGACTCGATCACCGTTGCTCCGGCACAGACACTGACGGACAAGGAATACCAGATCATGCGTAACGCCTCGCTGGCGGTACTGCGTGAGATCGGCGTTGAGACCGGTGGCTCCAACGTTCAGTTCGGCATTTGCCCGGACACTGGCCGTATGGTTGTGATCGAGATGAACCCGCGTGTTTCGCGTTCTTCGGCGCTGGCTTCGAAAGCCACCGGTTTTCCGATTGCGCGTATCGCTGCCAAGCTGGCGATCGGTTACACCCTGGATGAGTTGCAGAACGAAATCACCGGCGGCGCTACTCCGGCGTCCTTCGAGCCGTCCATCGACTACGTTGTGACCAAGCTGCCGCGCTTTGCTTTCGAAAAATTCCCTAAGGCCGATGCGCGCCTCACGACTCAGATGAAGTCGGTTGGTGAAGTTATGGCCATTGGCCGGACTTTCCAGGAATCCTTGCAAAAAGCCCTTCGCGGTCTGGAAGTGGGTGTAAGCGGCCTTGATCCAAAGCTCGACCTGAGCAACCCGGAAAGCATGGCAGTGCTCAAGCGCGAGCTGACAGTGCCTGGCGCCGAGCGTATCTGGTACGTGGCGGATGCATTCCGCGCCGGCATGACCGTAGAAGATATCTTCGGCATGAACATGATTGACCCTTGGTTCCTGGTACAGATCGAAGATCTGATCAAGGACGAAGAGAAAATCAAGACCATGGCCCTGTCTTCAATTGACCGCGATGCGATGTATCGCCTCAAGCGCAAGGGCTTCTCTGACGCACGTCTGGCTGTACTGCTGGGTGTGACCGAGAAAAACCTGCGTCGCCATCGTCACAAGCTGGAAGTGTTCCCGGTTTACAAGCGCGTTGACACCTGCGCCGCCGAGTTTGCTACCGACACGGCTTACATGTACTCGACCTACGAGGAAGAGTGTGAGGCCAACCCTTCGGATCGTGACAAGATCATGATCCTGGGTGGCGGTCCGAACCGTATTGGCCAGGGTATCGAGTTCGACTACTGCTGCGTTCACGCTGCACTGGCGTTGCGTGCCGATGGTTACGAAACGATCATGGTCAACTGCAACCCGGAAACTGTTTCCACTGACTACGACACCTCTGATCGCCTGTATTTCGAGTCCGTGACTCTGGAAGACGTGCTGGAAATCGTACGTGTCGAGAAGCCAAAAGGCGTGATCGTGCAGTACGGCGGCCAGACCCCGTTGAAGCTGGCTCGTGCACTGGAAGAAGCAGGCGTGCCGATCATTGGTACCAGCCCTGACGCTATCGATCGTGCTGAAGACCGTGAGCGCTTCCAGCAAATGGTTGAGCGTCTGAATCTGCGTCAGCCGCCAAACGCCACTGTGCGCAGCGAAGATGAAGCTATTCGTGCAGCAACCAAGATTGGTTACCCGCTGGTGGTTCGTCCTTCCTACGTGTTGGGCGGCCGGGCGATGGAAATCGTTTACGAAGAAGACGAGCTCAAGCGTTACCTGCGTGATGCGGTGAAAGTGTCCAACGACAGCCCGGTGCTGCTGGATCACTTCCTGAACTGTGCCATCGAAATGGACGTGGACGCCGTCTGTGACGGTACTGACGTAGTGATCGGCGCGATCATGCAGCACATTGAGCAGGCTGGTGTTCACTCCGGTGACTCCGCATGCTCGTTGCCACCGTACTCGTTGCCGCTGCATATCCAGGACGAGATGCGCGAACAGGTCAAGAAGATGGCTCTGGAGTTGGGCGTTGTCGGCCTGATGAACGTGCAGCTTGCTCTGCAGGGCGAAGATATCTACGTGATCGAAGTGAACCCGCGTGCTTCGCGTACTGTTCCTTTCGTATCCAAGTGCATCGGTGTTTCCCTGGCGATGATCGCGGCGCGCGTGATGGCTGGTAAAACCCTGAAGGAAATCGGTTTCACTAAAGAAATCATTCCTAACTTCTACAGCGTAAAAGAAGCGGTCTTCCCGTTCGCCAAATTCCCGGGTGTTGACCCGATCCTCGGCCCGGAAATGAAGTCCACCGGCGAAGTGATGGGCGTTGGCGATACCTTCGGTGAAGCTTTTGCCAAAGCTCAAATGGGTGCCAGCGAAGTGCTACCTACCGGTGGTACTGCGTTCATCAGCGTACGTGACGATGACAAACCTTTGGTGGCGGGTGTTGCACGTGATCTGATCAGCCTGGGTTTTGAGATTGTTTCGACCGTTGGCACTGCCAAGTTCATTGAGGCTGCGGGTCTGAAAGTGCGCCGCGTGAACAAGGTGACCGAAGGTCGTCCACACGTTGTCGATATGATCAAAAATGATGAAGTCAGCCTGATCATCAACACGACCGAAGGTCGTCAGTCGATTGCTGACTCTTACTCCATTCGCCGCAACGCTCTGCAGCACAAGATCTACTGCACCACGACTATTGCTGCTGGCGAAGCGATCTGTGAAGCGCTCAAGTTCGGTCCTGAAAAAACCGTACGCAGCTTGCAGGATCTACACGCAGGATTGAAGGCATGATCAAATACCCAATGACGGTTCAGGGTCATAAAGCCCTGGAAGAAGAGCTTGCGCACCTGACCAAGGTTGTTCGGCCAAAGCTGAGCAAGGAAATTGGTACAGCGCGCGAGCTGGGCGACCTCAAAGAAAACGCTGAATACCATGCCGCTCGTGAGCTGCAGGGTATGTCTGAGGCCCGTATTCGTGACATCGAAGGCCGTCTGCAGAACGCAGTGGTTATTGATGTGGTGGCTATTCCTCATACCGGCAAGGTGATTTTCGGCACGACGGTCGAGATCGCGAACGTTGAAACTGACGAGCGCGTGACGTATCAGATCGTTGGTGAGGATGAGGCTGATTTCAAACTCGGAAAAATCTCCGTAGGTTCGCCACTTGCTCGCGCCTTGATTGCCAAGGAAGAAGGTGATGTGGTTGCGGTGAAAACACCGGGCGGCGTCATTGAGTACGAGATCGTCGAAGTACGTCACATCTGAGAAAAGGCGCCCGCTTCGTGCGGGCGCACTGCGTTGGCGGCTGGCCCGGATGTCCGGGTCGGCGGTTGCGCATGTTGTAATCAGATTTTTTTACCGGTGCCGGGCGATACGCGTTGGCGCCGTCGTTGATCGATACATCGAGCATGGTTGTGGCTGGAATTCGGCAAGTGCTGCTTGATGTTGTCTGCTGGCGGGATTTATTGCGTGGGGTGGAACTGGCTGCCTGATGCGTTGCGCGGGCAGTTATCGCTATTGATCAGGCAAGAGTGTCAGGGTGCGCAGAGCGCACCCTTGACCCTTGTCGGCATCACTTGAAACGATGGATGTTCGACAGTTGCTTGTTAACGTTGACGTTCTTGCGGTAAAGAAGCGCCATTTTGCCGATAACCTGTACCAACTCCGCTTTGCCGGCCTTGCACAACTCTGCAATGGCCTCCAGGCGGGATTCGCGATCCAGGATGTTGACTTTGATTTTAATCAGCTCGTGATCGCCCAATGCGCGTTCGAGTTCGGCTAAAACACCCTCAGTCAAACCATTATCAGCCACAGTCAATACTGGTTTCAGATGGTGGCCAATGGATTTGTACTGTTTCTTCTGCTCTTGAGTGAGCGGCATAATCTGACCCCTGTGTCTGATCTTGTAAAAAGCGGCGGCCAGTTTACCCGAGCGAGTCCGGGACCGCCCAGTTAATCACGACCCGTTTATTTTTTGAGGTGGCCCGTGGCCCGTTCCAAGACTAGCCTTAACTGGCTGAAAGAGCATTTCAACGATCCATACGTCAAAATGGCGCAAAAAGATGGGTATCGTTCGCGTGCGAGCTACAAGTTGCTCGAGATTCAAGAGCGGGACCGGATTATCCGTCCCGGCATGACCGTTATTGATCTGGGGGCCGCCCCGGGTGGCTGGTCGCAGGTTACCAGTCGTCTGATCGGTGGTCAGGGGCGACTGATCGCTTCTGACATCCTTGAGATGGACAGCATTCCTGATGTGACCTTCATTCAGGGTGACTTCACCGAAGATCATGTGCTCGCTCAGATTCTTGAGGCAGTCGGAAATACGCAGGTAGACCTTGTGATTTCAGATATGGCCCCCAATATGAGTGGATTGGCAGCCGTTGACATGCCGCGTGCGATGTTCCTCTGCGAACTGGCTCTGGATCTTGCCGGACGTGTATTGCGACCGGGTGGTGACTTCTTGATCAAGGTCTTCCAGGGTGAAGGCTTCGATGAGTACCATAAAGACATTCGAAAGCTGTTCGACAAGGTGCAGATGCGCAAGCCGTCTTCTTCGAGAGATAGATCCCGCGAGCAGTATTTGTTGGGGCGCGGCTTCCGTGGCATCTCTGGTTCAGCCAGTGATGAGCGTTTATGACAAGGGCGATAGGTTTTTTTGTATCGCTTTACAGATCGTGCATAAAGAATATTGTGTAGTCAAAGTTTCACAAAGGGTTACAGACGGAGCCTGCAAGGGTTGTAGGCAATGTAGTAAGTTATGCCGGTGAATATCATGCGAAGCACGCTTCAGTAGCGGGGCTTGCTTCAGAGGGTAGCTAATTGAACGATATGGCAAAGAATCTGATCCTGTGGTTGATCATCGCAGCTGTCTTGGTGACAGTGATGAACAACTTCTCCAGTCCAAACGAGCCACAAACCCTCAACTATTCCGACTTCATCCAGCAAGTTAAGGATGGCAAGGTCGAACGCGTTGCCGTGGATGGCTACGTGATTACCGGCAAGCGCAGTGATGGCGATTCCTTCAAAACCATCCGTCCGGCTATTCAGGACAATGGTTTGATCGGTGATCTGGTTGATAACCATGTGACCGTTGAGGGCAAGCTGCCTGAGCAGCAAAGCATCTGGACTCAATTGCTCGTAGCGAGCTTCCCGATTCTCGTGATCATTGCTGTCTTCATGTTCTTCATGCGTCAGATGCAGGGCGGTGCCGGCGGTAAAGGCGGGCCGATGAGCTTTGGCAAGAGCAAGGCGCGGCTGCTATCGGAAGACCAAGTCAAAACGACCCTGGCTGATGTGGCCGGCTGTGATGAAGCGAAGGAAGAAGTGGGTGAGCTGGTTGAGTTCCTCCGCGATCCTGGCAAGTTTCAGCGTCTGGGCGGTCGAATCCCTCGTGGTGTGCTGATGGTTGGCCCGCCGGGGACCGGTAAAACTTTGATCGCCAAGGCGATTGCTGGTGAAGCCAAGGTTCCGTTTTTTACGATTTCCGGTTCGGACTTCGTTGAAATGTTCGTGGGTGTTGGTGCCAGCCGTGTTCGTGACATGTTTGAGCAGGCTAAAAAGCACGCGCCGTGCATTATCTTCATTGATGAAATTGATGCTGTGGGTCGTCACCGTGGTAACGGTATGGGTGGCGGTCATGATGAGCGTGAGCAGACCCTTAACCAGTTGCTGGTTGAGATGGACGGCTTTGAGATGAATGACGGCATCATTGTGATTGCCGCCACTAACCGCCCGGACGTGCTGGACCCTGCGCTCCTGCGTCCAGGTCGTTTTGACCGTCAGGTCGTGGTTGGTTTGCCGGATATTCGTGGTCGCGAGCAGATTCTCAAGGTCCACATGCGCAAAGTGCCGATGGGTGATGATGTCCAGCCGGGCGTTATTGCACGTGGTACTCCGGGTTTTTCGGGTGCTGACCTGGCCAACCTGGTGAACGAAGCTTCCTTGTTTGCCGCGCGCACCGGTAAGCGTGTTGTGGAAATGAAAGAGTTTGAACTGGCCAAAGACAAAATCATGATGGGCGCAGAGCGCAAATCGATGGTCATGTCGGACAAGGAAAAGCGCAATACTGCTTATCACGAAGCAGGTCATGCAATTGTCGGTCGCGTTGTTCCAGAGCATGACCCGGTTTACAAAGTGTCGATCATTCCTCGTGGTCGAGCATTGGGCGTAACCATGTTCCTGCCAGAAGAGGATCGTTACAGCCTGTCCAAGCGTGCTCTGATCAGTCAGATCTGCTCGCTATATGGCGGCCGTATTGCCGAGGAGATGACCTTGGGCTTTGACGGCGTGACTACTGGTGCGTCCAACGACATCATGCGTGCGAGCCAGATTGCCCGGAACATGGTCACCAAATGGGGCCTGTCCGAGAAATTGGGTCCTTTGATGTATGCCGAAGACGAAGAGTCGTATCTGGGGCGTGGCGGTGGTCAGAGCTCGAGCGTTTCGGGCGAGACAGCCAAGCTGATCGACTCCGAAGTGCGCAGCATCATTGATCAGTGCTATGGCACTGCCAAGCAGATCCTGACAGATAATCGTGACAAGCTGGAAGCTATGGCTGACGCCTTGATGAAGTACGAGACGATCGATGCCGATCAGATCGACGACATTATGGCTGGTCGTCCGCCACGCGAACCGCGTGACTGGGAAGGTGGTGGTTCGGGTACTCCGACGGCTCCAACTCTGGACAAGACCGAACGCCCAGAAACACCTATCGGCGGTCCTGCTGCTGATCAATAAGGCTTGAAATGACTTCTGTTCAGTCCTCAACCCGGTTGCCTTGCGGCAACCGGGTTCTTGATTTGGCCCATCCGCACGTGATGGGTATTCTCAATGTCACCCCTGATTCCTTTTCTGATGGCGGTCGCTTCGCTGCGGTTGATGCGGCCTTGCGCCATGCGAAGGCTATGGTTCTGGCGGGTGCAACTCTGATTGATGTCGGAGGTGAGTCTACTCGCCCTGGCGCTCCTGTTGTTTCCTCACAAGAAGAGCTTGATCGGGTGGCGCCTGTTGTCGAGCGCATCAGTCGTGAACTTGATGTCATTATCTCGGTCGATACATCCGCGCCAATCGTCATGACTGAGGTTGCGCGTCTTGGTGCTGGCCTGATTAATGATGTTCGTTCATTGCGCCGCGAAGGTGCCTTGCAGGCTGCTGCAGCTACAGGTCTGCCGGTATGCCTGATGCATATGCTCGGAGAACCCGGGGATATGCAGGATAATCCGCATTACGCTGATCTGGTTGGTGAGGTCTCAGCATTTCTTGCCGAACGAATGGCTCAATGCGCAGTTGCCGGGATTCCAGCTGAGCGCATCGTGCTTGATCCGGGATTTGGCTTCGCAAAAACACTTCAGCACAATCTGAGTTTGTTTAAGCACATGGAGGCCCTGTATGCGCTGGGTCGACCATTGTTGGTAGGTGTTTCGCGTAAAAGCATGATAGGGCAGACGTTGAATCGGCCGGTTGCGGAGCGCCTCTATGGCAGTTTGGCTCTGGCAGCGCTTGCCGTGACCAAGGGTGCGCGAATATTGCGTGTCCATGACGTTGCCGAAACAGTTGATGTGGTACGGATGATCGCAGCGGTAGAGTCCGCCGACTAAGAATGATGGAGCACTTATGACGAAGAAATATTTTGGCACCGACGGTATTCGTGGTCGGGTCGGCGTTTATCCCATTACCCCTGACTTTATGCTCAAGCTGGGTTGGGCGGCGGGTATGGCGTTTCGCAGCAAAGGTGCTTGCCGCATCCTGGTAGGCAAGGACACCCGCATTTCCGGCTATATGTTTGAGTCTGCGCTAGAGGCCGGTCTTTCCGCGGCTGGTGCCGATGTGATGCTGTTGGGGCCAATGCCTACTCCAGCCATTGCTTATCTGACGCGTACCTTCCATGCGGAGGCGGGCATCGTGATCAGTGCTTCGCACAATCCCCATGACGATAACGGTATCAAGTTTTTCTCGGGGGATGGCACCAAGTTGCCTGATGATGTCGAGTTGATGATTGAGGAGTTGCTGGATGCTCCGATGACAGTCGTTGAATCGGACAAGCTGGGAAAGGTGTCGCGTATCAATGATGCGCCGGGTCGCTATATCGAATTCTGCAAGAGCAGTGTGCCGAGCAGTACCAACTTCAGTGACCTCAAAATTGTTATCGACTGCGCCCATGGTGCGACTTACAAGGTTGCGCCAAGTGTTTTCAAGGAACTGGGCGCGCAGGTCACTGTATTGTCGGCTCAGCCTAATGGTTTGAACATCAATCATGATTGCGGCTCGACCCATATGGGGCAGTTGCAGGCTGCAGTCCTGGCTGAGGGTGCGGACCTGGGTATCGCGTTTGATGGCGATGGCGATCGGGTTTTGATGGTCGATCACACAGGTGCGATTGTTGATGGCGATGAGTTGCTGTTCATCATTGCTCGCGACTTGCAGGAGCGTGGCAAGTTGCAAGGTGGTGTCGTCGGTACGCTGATGAGTAATCTGGGGCTTGAGTTGGCCCTGGATGATCTGGGCATTCCGTTCGTTCGCGCCAATGTCGGGGATCGCTATGTGATTGCAGGCTTGCAAGAGCGCGACTGGCAGGTTGGCGGAGAGAACTCGGGGCATATCGTGTGCTTCCAGCATACGACCACGGGTGATGCAATCATCGCTGCCCTGCAAGTGCTGCTGGCGTTGCGTCGACGTGGCGATAGTCTGGCCCAGGCGCGTCAGGCTTTGCGTAAATGCCCGCAGGTGCTGGTAAATGTGCGGTTTGGTGGTGGTGTTGATCCTGTCGAGCACCCGGCCGTCAAAGAAGCTTGCGTGCGAGTCACTGAGGCCATGAAAGGACGTGGGCGTGTACTGCTGCGAAAATCGGGAACTGAGCCTCTAGTGCGTGTAATGGTCGAAGGTGACGATGAAAATATGGTTCGCGGCTATGCCGATGAGCTGGCAAAACTAGTAAGTGAAGTTTGTGCCTGAATTCGACTTGCCAGCGCGGATGTGGTTGGGTAACATCTGCGCCCACTTTGACCGACGAGGTAAAGCATGCGTCGCATGATGGTAGCTGGTAACTGGAAGATGCACGGTACCTGCGCCAGCGTCGCTGAGCTGATCGTTGGTCTGCGTGATATGTCCTTGCCTGGCAGTGTTGATGTCGCAGTATTCCCGCCTGATCTGTTCATTGATCGTGTGATCAAAGGCTTACAAGGCGCGCCAATCTCGATTGGTGCTCAGAATACTGCGGTTGAAGCAAAGCAGGGCGCTCTGACCGGAGAGATTTCTTCGGATCAGTTGCAGGATGCTGGTTGCGCATTGGTGCTTGTGGGGCACTCTGAGCGTCGCCTGATTCTGGGTGAGTCAGATGAGACACTCAATCGCAAGTTTGCAGCAGTTCAGGCTTCGGGTCTGACGCCGGTGTTGTGCATAGGGGAAACTCTGGAACAGCGCGAAGCCGGGCAAACGTTGGAAGTGGTAGGGCGTCAGTTGGATGTTGTCATTGACGCATTTGGTATTGAAGCTTTTGCAAATGCAGTGATTGCATATGAGCCGGTCTGGGCCATTGGTACCGGGCTGACTGCATCACCGCAGCAAGCGCAAGATGTGCATGCGGCCATTCGCGCACAGTTGGCGCAAAAGAATTCTGAGGTCGCACAAGGTGTGCGGCTTCTATACGGCGGCAGCGTGAAGGCGGCCAATGCGGTCGAACTGTTCAGCATGCCGGATATCGATGGGGGACTCATTGGCGGGGCTTCCCTGAATGCAGATGAGTTCGGTGCGATTATTCGTGCCGCAGGAAACTGAAAATGCTGGATAACGTCGTAACTGTTTTTCATCTGCTGACAGCATTGGGTGTAATTGCCCTGGTTTTGCTGCAACAGGGTAAGGGAGCGGATGCTGGAGCTTCTTTTGGCGCAGGTGCATCAAATACTGTGTTCGGAAGCCAAGGTTCCTCTACCTTTCTTAGTAAGTTTACTGCTATACTTGCCGCAGGTTTTTTCATAACCAGCTTGGGGTTAGGTTACTTTGCTAAAGAGAAAGCTGAACAGCTGACTCAAGTAGGTTTGCCAAATCCAGCGGTTCTGGAAGTTCCAGTGCAAAAGCCGGCTTCAGATGATGTTCCGGTGCTTCAAGAGCAAAAGTCGGCAACTCCTGCGACTGACGTACCTCCAGCTCAAGAGCAAAAGTAAAACGGGTTTCATGATGTAACTGTAGTATTGCCGAGGTGGTGGAATTGGTAGACACGCAACCTTGAGGTGGTTGTGCCCATAGGGTGTAGGGGTTCGAGTCCCCTTCTCGGTACCAATTATCAAGAATGCCCGCAGTAGCGGGCTTTCTTGTATGTGGAAGGTTGGATTGACCCTGAAAAGGATCAACCGTATACTTCCGCTCCAGCTTTGTCGCGGGATGGAGCAGTCTGGTAGCTCGTCGGGCTCATAACCCGAAGGTCGTCGGTTCAAATCCGGCTCCCGCAACCAGTTTTAGCGGAGCCCCTTATTAGGGGCTTTTTGTTAACTGGACACTTTATAGCGTCGGTATTCAACGACGTTTCAGAGATGGGCGCTTCGCCCATTTTTTCATTTTGCACAGCATGCACAAACATGCACTAGGGGGTTCAAGTGTCGAGCAAGCTAGAAGAGTTGCAGGCCTTGCTGGCCCCGGTGATCGTGGCCCTTGGCTATGAATGCTGGGGTATTGAATTTTCGGCTCAAGGCCGCCATTCAATGTTGCGTGTGTATATCGACAAGGAAGGCGGCGTATTGGTGGATGACTGCGCAATTGTCAGTCGTCAGATCAGTGGCGTTCTGGATGTCGAAGATCCTATCGCTGTTGAATACACCCTTGAAGTTTCTTCTCCTGGCATGGAACGCCCGCTGTTCACTCTTGAACAGTTCGCTAAATATGTCGGTGAGCAAGTGAAGATCAAGCTGCGCTCGCCTTTTGAAGGGCGACGTAACTTTCAGGGCCTTCTGCGCGGCGTAGAGGAGCAGGACATCGTGGTGCAAGTTGAAGACCACGAATTCCTGTTGCCGATCGATATGATCGACAAGGCCAACATTATTCCCAGTTTTGACTGAGACGCGGATCCCGCGGATCCAATGGCTTGCGAAAGGCGAGGCGTACGATGAGCAAAGAAGTACTGCTGGTTGTTGAGTCGGTGTCCAATGAAAAGGGCGTACCGGCAAACGTTATTTTTGAAGCGCTGGAGCTGGCTCTGGCCACCGCTACTAAAAAGCGTTTTGAAGACGAAGTCGATCTGCGTGTGGAAATCAACCGCCACACCGGTAACTATGAGACTTTCCGTCGCTGGACTGTGGTCGAAGACGAAGATCTGGATGATCCAGCAATCGAGTTGGCTGTAGACCAGGCCCAGGCGAAACAGCCAGGCGCTGTAGCTGGCGATATTATCGAAGAAAAAATCGATTCTATCGAATTCGGTCGGATTGCTGCACAAACTGCCAAACAGGTAATTGTGCAGAAAGTCCGCGAAGCCGAGCGTGCTCAAGTAGTCGATGCCTATCGTGAGCGTCTGGGCGAAATCATTTCTGGCACTGTTAAAAAGGTGACACGTGACAATGTGATCGTCGACCTGGGTAACAACGCAGAAGCGTTGCTGGCTCGTGAAGACATCATCTCGCGTGAAACTTTCCGTGTTGGCGTACGCCTTCGCGCACTGCTGAAAGAAATTCGTACCGAGAACCGCGGTCCTCAACTGATCCTGTCGCGTACCGCGCCTGAGATGTTGATCGAGCTGTTCCGTATTGAAGTTCCAGAAATCTCCGAAGGCCTGATCGAAGTGATGGCGGCCTCCCGTGATCCTGGATCTCGCGCTAAAATAGCCGTTCGCTCCAAAGATAAACGCATTGATCCGCAAGGTGCCTGTATTGGTATGCGCGGTTCGCGCGTCCAGGCAGTGTCCGGCGAATTGGGCGGAGAGCGAGTGGATATCGTCCTTTGGGATGACAACCCGGCGCAGTTCGTGATCAACGCAATGTCGCCTGCAGAAGTAGCGGCGATTATCGTCGACGAAGATGCCCATGCAATGGACATCGCCGTTGGCGCAGACAATCTGGCCCAGGCGATTGGTCGCGGTGGTCAGAACGTACGTTTGGCCAGCCAGTTGACCGGCTGGACCTTGAACGTGATGACCGAATCGGACATCCAGGCTAAGCAGCAAGCAGAAACCGGCGACATCCTGCGCAATTTCATCGAAGAGCTGGAAGTTGATGAAGATCTGGCGCAGGTACTGGTAGATGAAGGCTTTACTAGCCTGGAAGAGATTGCCTACGTACCGGTGGAGGAAATGCTCAACATCGATGGCTTTGACGAAGATACCGTCAACGAGCTTCGCGCTCGAGCCAAGGATCGTTTGTTGACTAAAGCCATCGCTACTGAGGAAAAGCTGGCAGACGCCCATCCGGCCGAAGACCTGCTCTCGCTTGAGGGTATGGACAAGGATTTGGCGATGGAACTGGCGGTGCGCGGCGTAATTACCCGCGAAGACCTGGCCGAGCAGTCTATTGACGACCTGCTCGACATCGACGGCATTGACTCTGATCGTGCCGGCAAGTTGATCATGGCCGCCCGAGCCCATTGGTTCGAGTAATTAGGCGCGGCCTGAGGAGAGAAATGCATGACGCAAGTCACGGTGAAACAACTGGCCGATGAGGTCAAAACACCGGTTGAGCGCCTGTTGCAGCAGATGCGTGAGGCAGGTCTGCCGCACAACGCCGCCGAGCAGAATGTGACCGACAGTGAGAAGCAGGCTCTGCTGACTCACCTGAAAAGCAGCCACAAGGCTAAAGTGGAAGAACCGCGCAAGATCACTTTGCAGCGCAAAACCACCAGTACCCTGCGTGTTGCTGGCAGCAAAAGTATTAGTGTTGAAGTACGCAAGAAGAAAGTCTTCGTACAACGCAGCCCGGAAGAAATCGAAGCCGAGCGCAAGCGTGAGATGGATGAGCGTCGTGCAGTAGAAAATGCCGCACGTCAGAAGGCTGATGAAGAATCCAAGCGTCGCGCCGAAGAAGACGCGCGCCGTCAGCCTGCATCTACATCTGCTCCAGCAGCAGCTCCGGCTGTCGCGGCTCCTGCACCTGTGCAGGCAGCAGTGGCTGCCGCACCAGCGCCGGCCGCTGATGCACGCAAACGTGATGAACAGCGTCGCCCGGACAAACCACGCGCTGACGATAACAATCGTCGCGGCAGTGGTGACGGCGATCGCAAGAACGCACCGCATCGCGCATCGGTTAAAGAAAAAGCACCGACTCCACGTGTTGCTCCGCGTTCTTCCGATGAAGAAAGCGATAGCTTCCGTCGCGGTGGACGTGGCAAAGGTAAGCTCAAGAAGCGTAACGCTCACGGTTTCCAGAGCCCAACCGGCCCTGTAGTTCGTGACGTGCAGATTGGCGAGACCATCACTGTCGGCGATTTGGCTGCACAGATGTCGGTCAAGGCTGCTGAAGTCATCAAGTTCATGTTCAAGCTGGGAACTCCGGCGACCATCAACCAGGTACTTGATCAGGAAACTGCTCAGCTGGTTGCTGAAGAGCTGGGCCACAAAGTGACTCTGGTAAGCGACAACGCCCTGGAAGATTCCCTGGCCGAGTCCCTGAAGTTCGAAGGCGAGTCGTTCTCCCGTGCACCGGTTGTGACCGTAATGGGCCACGTTGACCACGGTAAAACGTCCCTGCTCGACTACATCCGTCGTGCCAAAGTAGCTGCTGGCGAAGCCGGTGGTATTACTCAGCACATCGGTGCATACCACGTTGAAACCGAGCGCGGCATGGTCACGTTCCTCGATACCCCGGGTCACGCTGCGTTTACCGCAATGCGTGCTCGTGGTGCCAAGGCGACTGACATCGTGATTCTGGTTGTTGCTGCAGACGACGGCGTAATGCCGCAGACCATCGAAGCTGTTCAGCATGCGAAAGCTGCTGGCGTGCCGCTGGTTGTTGCAGTGAACAAAATCGACAAGCCGGGCGCTGATCTTGATCGCATCCGCAGCGAGTTGTCCGTTCACGGCGTAACGTCGGAAGAGTGGGGTGGTGACACTCCGTTTGTTTCGGTTTCGGCGAAAATGGGTACCGGCGTTGACGAGTTGCTCGAAGCCGTATTGCTGCAAGCTGAAGTCCTGGAACTCAAGGCAACTCCATCGGCTCCTGGCCGTGGCGTAGTCGTTGAGTCCCGTCTGGACAAAGGCCGCGGTCCGGTTGCTACTGTTCTGGTTCAAGACGGTACCCTGCGCCAAGGCGACATGGTTCTGGTCGGTTCCAACTACGGCCGCATCCGCGCCATGCTCGACGAGAACGGCAAGTCCATCAAGGAAGCCGGTCCATCCATCCCTGTCGAGATTCTCGGCCTGGACGGAACGCCAGATGCTGGCGACGAGATGAGCGTTATGACTGACGAGAAGAAGGCGCGTGAAGTTGCCCTGTTCCGTCAAGGCAAGTTCCGCGAAGTGAAGCTGGCTCGTGCTCACGCAGGCAAGCTGGAAAACATCTTCGAGAACATGGGCCAGGAAGAGAAGAAGACGCTTAACATCGTCCTCAAATCTGACGTCCGTGGTTCGTTGGAAGCTCTGCAGGGCGCTCTGAGCGGCCTGGGTAACGACGAAGTGCAAGTGCGCGTAGTGGGCGGCGGTGTCGGTGGTATCACCGAGAGCGACGCTAACCTGGCACTGGCATCCAACGCTGTACTGTTCGGCTTTAACGTGCGTGCTGATGCCGGCGCTCGCAAGATCGTCGAGCAAGAAGGCCTGGACATGCGTTACTACAACGTCATCTACGACATCATCGAAGACGTCAAGAAAGCCCTTACCGGCATGCTTGGCAGTGACGTCCGGGAGAACATCCTGGGTATCGCTGAAGTCCGCGACGTGTTCCGTTCGCCTAAGTTCGGTGCTATCGCAGGCTGTATGGTGCTGGAAGGTGTTGTTCACCGTAACCGTCCAATCCGCGTACTGCGTGACGACATCGTTATCTTCGAAGGCGAGCTGGAATCCCTGCGCCGCTTCAAGGATGACGCTGCCGAAGTGCGTGCCGGCATGGAATGCGGTATCGGCGTCAAGAGCTACAACGACGTTAAAGTCGGTGACAAGATCGAAGTGTTCGAGAAGGTCCAGGTTGCTCGCAGCCTCTAAATCGCGAGCCTCAAGAGCGAGGACGGGCCAGCGCATGCAAATGTGTTGCGCCCGGCCTGGACTCTAAACGCAACGCCCGGTCCGGCTTCTGTCTGGCCGGGCGTTTGCCGCTTTCAGACCGCATGGGTTTCCCATGGGTGAGTAACAGGTAACAAGACATGGCAAAAGAATATAGCCGTACCCAACGTATTGGCGATCAGATGCAGCGTGAGCTGGCACAGCTGATCCGTCGTGAAGTCAAAGATCCACGCGTGGGTCTGGTTACAATTACTGCTGTTGAAGTCAGCCGTGACGTCGGTCACGCCAAGATCTTCATCACCGTAATGGGCCAGGACAATGCTCAAGACATCGCTCAGACCGTTAAGGTGCTGAACTCGGCAGCGGGTTTCCTGCGCATGCAACTGGCGCGTGAAATGAAGCTACGCAGCGTACCCCAGCTGCACTTCCACTACGATGAAAGTGTCGTGCGTGGCGCTCACCTGTCCGCCTTGATTGAGCGTGCAGTGGCTGAGGACAATCAGCACCCTGAAGCCACTGCTCCTGAAGACACCAAGGAGTAACCGGTGGCTCAGGTCAAGCGTATCCGTCGTAACGTCAGCGGCATCATCCTGCTCGACAAACCGCTTGGATTCACCTCCAATGCGGCCTTGCAGAAAGTCCGTTGGCTGCTCAATGCCGAGAAGGCAGGGCACACCGGTAGCCTCGATCCATTGGCCAGTGGCGTATTGCCGCTGTGCTTTGGCGAAGCCACCAAGTTTTCGCAATACCTGCTCGATTCCGACAAGGGTTATGAAACCCTGATGCAATTGGGCAAGACCACGACTACAGCGGATGCAGAAGGTGATGTTTTGCTGACGCGTCCGGTGACCGTTGGTCGCGCCGATATTGAAGCTGTTTTGCCCAAATTTCGTGGACAAATCAGTCAGATACCGCCGATGTACTCTGCACTCAAACGTGACGGCCAGCCGCTTTACAAGCTGGCTCGTGCAGGCGAAGTGGTGGAGCGTGAACCGCGTTCTGTTACTATTACCCGCCTCGAATTACTGGCCAGCGAAGGCGACACTGCGCGCTTGTCCGTCGACTGCACCAAAGGCACTTATATCCGTACCCTCGTGGAAGATATTGGTGAGCAACTGGGTTGCGGGGCATACGTTGCAGAGCTTCGTCGTACGCACGCCGGACCTTTCAGCTTGGCCCAGACGGTTACGCTGGAAGAGTTGGAAGCAGTACACGCCGAAGGCGGAAACGAAGCAGTTGATCGCTTCCTGATGCCATCGGACAGCGGTTTGCTGGACTGGCCGTTGCTGCACTTCTCGGAGCACAGCGCATTCTATTGGCTAAACGGCCAACCAGTACGCGCTCCGGATGCCCCAAAGTTCGGCATGGTGCGGGTACAAGATCACAACGGTCGCTTTATCGGTATCGGTGAAGTGAGCGAAGACGGGCGCATCGCGCCGCGTCGACTGATTCGGTCAGAATGACCGGAGCAGGCCGGTTCGGAATGTAACTGTCCCGGGCCGTACTGGAACGAGGGTGGCTGTTATTAGGCACGGTCACATCTCATTTTTTAATACGAGGATTTGTCCTCGGCCTATTGGATCTGTCTTGTTCGCAAGCAGACCCTAATGAAAGGAAATGCCTCATGGCACTGACAATCGAACACAAAGCAGAAATCGTAGCTGACTACCAGCAAGCTCCAGGTGATACAGGTTCTCCAGAAGTGCAGGTTGCACTGCTGACCTTTAACATCAACACGCTGCAAGGTCACTTCAAAGAAAACAAAAAAGATCACCACTCCCGTCGTGGTCTGATCCGCATGGTAAACCAGCGTCGCAAGCTGCTGGACTACCTCAAAGGCAAGAACGTTGAGCGTTACAAAACGCTGATCGCTCGCCTGGGTCTGCGTCGCTAATAGCGATGTTGCTAGAGGCTGGTTGTCTGTCGTACGTGTGCGGGTTCACCGCAGGCGTACGACAGGCTTCCAGCCTCAAGTTTTATCTGGACTAGCCGGATCCTTACGAAAGCAGTGCATTGCGCCGGTTTTCGTAAGCATCTTGAGTCGGGTCAACATCCGACATTGCGCAAGCATTTCGCAAGAAACCCGTTCCCCAAGAGCCACAAAGAGAAGGTAGGACACCGTGAACCCGGTTATCAAAAAATTCCAGTTCGGTCAGTCGACCGTCACCCTCGAGACTGGCCGTATCGCCCGTCAGGCCTCCGGCGCAGTATTGGTCACCGTTGACGACGACGTCAGCGTGTTGGTGACTGTTGTCGGTTCCAAGCAAGCTGATCCAGGCAAGGGCTTCTTCCCTCTGTCTGTTCACTACCAAGAAAAAACCTACGCCGCGGGTAAAATCCCGGGCGGTTTCTTCAAGCGTGAAGGTCGCCCTTCCGAAAAAGAAACCCTGACTTCGCGTCTGATCGACCGTCCGATCCGTCCGCTGTTCCCAGAAGGCTTCATGAACGAAGTGCAGGTTGTCTGCACCGTTCTGTCCACCAGCAAGAAAACCGATCCGGACGTCGCTGCGATGATCGGTACCTCGGCTGCGCTGGCCATCTCCGGCATCCCTTTTGATGGTCCGATCGGTGCTGCCCGCGTTGCTTACCACGAAAGCACCGGCTACCTGCTGAACCCGACTTACGAGCAACTGGCCGCTTCCAGCCTGGACATGGTTGTTGCCGGTACTTCGGAAGCTGTGTTGATGGTTGAATCGGAAGCCAAAGAGCTGACCGAAGACCAGATGCTGGGCGCGGTATTGTTTGCCCACGACGAATTCCAGGTCGTTATCCAGGCTGTTAAAGAGCTGGCTGCCGAAGCTGCAAAACCAACCTGGGACTGGGCTGCTGCTCCAGAAGCTACCGAACTGTTGGCCGCTATCCGCGTCGAGTTCGGCGAAGCGATCTCCCAGGCTTACACACTGACCGTCAAGCACGAGCGTTATGCACGTCTGGGCGAGCTGAAAGACCAGGTTGTTGCCAAGCTGTCCGGTGAAGAAGGCCAGCCGACTTCTGCTGAAGTCAAAGCTGCATTCGGCGAAATCGAATACCGCACCGTTCGCGAAAACATCGTTAACGGCAAGCCGCGTATCGATGGCCGCGACACCAAAACCGTCCGTCCTCTGAACATCGAAGTCGGCGTTCTGCCAAAAACCCACGGTTCGGCTCTGTTCACCCGTGGCGAAACTCAGGCTCTGGTCGTTGCAACTCTGGGTACTGCCCGTGACGCACAACTGCTGGACACCCTGGAAGGCGAGAAGAAAGACCCGTTCATGCTGCACTACAACTTCCCTCCGTTCTCGGTAGGTGAGTGTGGTCGTATGGGTGGTGCCGGTCGTCGCGAAATCGGTCACGGCCGTTTGGCCCGTCGTTCGGTTCAGGCCATGCTGCCTGCTGCTGATGTGTTCCCGTACACCATCCGTGTTGTATCGGAAATCACCGAGTCCAACGGTTCCAGCTCCATGGCTTCGGTCTGCGGCGCTTCCCTGGCACTGATGGACGCTGGTGTGCCGATGAAAGCACCGGTAGCCGGTATCGCCATGGGTCTGGTTAAAGAAGGCGAGAAGTTCGCAGTTCTGACCGACATCCTGGGTGACGAAGATCACCTGGGCGACATGGACTTCAAAGTAGCCGGTACCGCTAAAGGTGTTACCGCGCTGCAGATGGACATCAAGATCAAAGGCATCACCGAAGAAATCATGGAGATCGCACTGGGCCAGGCCCTGGACGCTCGCCTGAACATCTTGGGTCAGATGAACCAGATCATTGCCGTATCGCGTAATGAATTGTCGGCCAACGCTCCGACCATGATTGCGATGAAAATCGACACCGACAAAATCCGTGATGTTATCGGTAAAGGCGGCGCGACCATCCGTGCAATCTGTGAAGAAACCAAGGCTTCGATCGATATCGAAGACGACGGTTCGATCAAGATCTTCGGTGAAACCAAGGAAGCTGCAGAAGCGGCGCGTCAGCGCGTTCTGGGCATCACTGCAGAAGCCGAGATCGGCAAGATCTACACCGGTAAGGTTGAGCGTATCGTCGACTTCGGCGCATTCGTAAACATCCTGCCAGGCAAAGACGGCCTGGTTCACATCTCCATGCTGAGCGACGCTCGTGTTGAGAAAGTGACTGACATTCTTAAAGAAGGTCAGGAAGTGGAAGTACTGGTACTGGACGTGGACAACCGCGGCCGTATCAAGCTCTCCATCAAGGACGTAGCAGCAGCCAAGGCTTCGGAAGCTTAATAGCCGTCGAAACCCGCGTTGAAAAAAGGATCCTTCGGGATCCTTTTTTTATGCCTGCCAGAAAGTGACCGGTTCAAGGCCAATGGCTATTAGTAAAAAGCCGCAACTTGCATGCAGTTTGACGGGCAGTCATGCAAACTGCACGATCCATGGCATTTGCATTGTTTATAAGTTGTTGATTTATAAGGATTTTTAAATTCAAAAAAGTTGGCATAAGCCCTGCAATAGTACAGGTAACCCTGCAGCCATAAGATGGCGCAGATTTTAAAGAAGACAGGAGTTACTCGTATGAAGAAGTTTGCTATCGCTGCTGCAACTGCTACCGCTCTGACCCTGACCATGGCCAACGCGGCATTTGCTGCTCAATCGACTGCACAGACCCCTATGGTTGTCGCTGCTGGCGAAATGACTAAAGCCAAAGAAGCTACTTCTGACACCTGGATCACTACCAAAGTTAAATCTGATCTGCTGACTGAAAAAGGCATCCCAGGTACTGACATCAAAGTAGAAACCAACAAGGGTGTGGTTTCGCTATCCTCGACTGTAGCGGTAACCGACGCGCAGAAAGCTACGGCAGTCGCGATTGCCAAGAAAGTTAAAGGTGTTCAGGCAGTTTCGGCCGATGGCCTGAAAGCTGAGTAAGACATCCCAATTCGTTGAACCGGGGGAAGGCCGGAGCAGGTGATTGAAACATCGCCTGCTGGCTTTGAATACAGGTTCATGCGACGGCCACACGGATGTGGTCATTACAGCCCTCGGCGCTTGCGTCGGGGGCTGTTCTATTTGGGCGCAGGAATAGGGCGGGAACCCTCCAGAAGTAAGCTTGCCAATGCGGTGTCTAGCCTTGCACAAAGGCACCACAGAGCGCACTCCTGCAGGAGCGAGCTTGCTCGCGATCCAGCCCATGGGGTAGCGCGAGCAAGCCAGAAGAGGGCTTTACTCGCTGTCCAGATGCAGCGGCGTAATTATCCGGCCATCGCTCTCTGCCTGACCCAGCGTGGCATCAATGAAGTACACGCGGTCATCCGCCAGCTGACCTTTATCCACCAGGTAGTCCTTGATCGCGCTAGCGCGGTCTTGCCCAAGCTGACGGAGCAGAACTTCACTTTTGCTCCAGAAGTCGATCAGCGCGGCACTCATTTTGGCTGCACGTTCATCGCGACTCAGGTCAGCCCACTCGGCTGGCGGTTGCTGTTTCAGGCGTGCCCGGTAAATCCCCTCCAGTAATGGGCCTTTTTCATTATCCGGGACTTTGAGCTGCGAAGCCTGGGCCGGCACCTTTTCACCGCGGCGCTGGAGAATCTTGTAATAGGTGTATTGGTATTCGCGTTCAAGACGATCCCTGGCGATGTGCGGCCCGTCACTGCTTTGCGCAGCCGTGCCTTCAATCTCCAGGCGCAAGGCCGGGCGTTGTTTCAGCGCCTGGGCAAGGGTGTCCAGCGCTTTCTGCGCCTCAGGGCTCAGCTCGCTTGATCCTGGCGCGAATGACACCGTGCCCAGGTCTTGGGCGCCGCCGCCATTGATCAGCCCGCCAATGAACTTGAAAGGGGCTTGAGCTGCCCGTACCACAAGGTTGCGCAAGGTTTGCCACACGATCGGCATTACGCTGAATTGCGGATTATTCAGATCCCCCGTTACCGGTAGCTCGATGGAGATTCTGCCGTCGGAATCCTTGAGCAGGGCAATCGCCAGCTTCAGTGGCAAATTCACCGCATCCGGGCTGTCGACTTTCTCCCCCAGTTGCAATTGCTCGATCACAACCTTGTTTTCAGCCTTGAGCTGGCCCTTGGTGATCAGGTAATGCAGATCAAGATTCAGGCGACCCTTGCGGATGCGGTAACCGGCAAACTTGCCGGAGTAGGGCGTCAGCGTGGTCAGTTCGACGCGCTTGAAGCTGGCGGCAATATCCAGGCTGGCCATCGGATCAAAAGGGTTGACCTCCCCTTTGATCGTAACCGGCGCATAGCGGTCCACCTTGCCCGAGATATTGACGTTGGCAGGTTTGGCAGAACGGCTATTGATGGTGCCGATCTGACCGTTGAGTTGTTGAATGGCCGTAGCGAAGTTGGGGGTCAGACTGAAGTCGGCGAAGTTGGCCGAACCATCATTGATCGCGATACCGCCGACATAAATACCCAGTGGTTTTTCCTTTGTCGCCGCCGGTTTGGCAGCGTCTTTGGTAGCAGTGCCAGCCGGTTGCGGGATCAACAGGTCGTCCACGTTGGTGGTGCGGTCATCGTTGATCATGAAGCGTACATAGGGCTGTGTCAGGTTGACCTTGCTGATCGAGAGGCTGTCGCCATGCTGATACTTGAGGTCTTCGAGCACCAGCCGCTGCCATTTGAGGAAGTCGCGATTTTTCAGGGTGTCCAGGGTATGCAGTTGATCGACCTGCGCGCGCCCCTCGACAGTGAAGGCCAGTGGTTCTGTACTTTTGAGATTGACCGCCAGATCGCTGCCGAGCATACCGCTGCGCAGTTCAAGACGAATGAACGGGTCGATGTAGGCCTGCGCCACACGCAGATCGATGTCTTTGGTCGTGACCTTGAGCTTTGCACTGACCGGGTTCAAGTTGACATCGCCGACGGCCGTGAGCACGCCTTGTTTACCAACGCCGGTATCGAGTTTGAGCGTAAACGGTGACTGGTTAAGGCTGTCGAAATTTTTCAGGTCCAGATTCAGGGGGCCGATATCCAGTGCCACCGGCGTTGCTGGCTCCTTGTCGGCCAAATGCACACGATAGTCGCGCAGTTCGACATCCTTGAGCAGTACCTGCCATGGCTTGCTCGGCGCAACCGGGCCCGGCTTGGGCGCTTCAACCGTCACAGGGTCGTTGGCTTTTGGAGCGGTCTTTGCGGGCTGGCTGGCAAACAGTTTTTGCCAGTCAAGCTGGCCATCCTTCTCGCGAGCGGCCCAGGTTTCGAGGTTCTTGCTCTGAATCTTGCCGACCACCACTTTCTGTTTCGCCAGATCCACTGTGGTGTCGCTCACATCAATACGCTCCAGACGCGCCAGCGGGCGGCCGTCCGGTGCATTGATCCTGAACGGAGCAATGCTGGCCGAGGCATTGCTCAAGACCATTTCTGTGCCTTTGGCCAGGTTCAGCGTGTAGTCAGTGCTGAAATTCAGAATGCCGTCTTCGAGAACCAGCGGCACTGAATCACGCACATAGGGCCACCAGGCTTTCATTTTCGCATCGGAGACTTTCAGTTTGCCCTCGGAGCTGATCGGCACCAGGCTCAGCTTGCCGCTCCAGTCGATTCTGCCGCCCTCGGGGCCGGCAGCCACCAGCGTCATGTCGGCGTTGTCATCGGGCAGGGTGCTGAGGTTTTTCAACTCAAAGTTCATTGAGTCGTAGAGAAATTCGATGGGTTCGCTGGGGCGCATATCGACGAAGTGCAGATAGCCGTCCGCCAGCTTGATGCTGTCGATGCGCAGCGGGAAGGGTTTGCTTTCGGGGTCGGCAGGTTTAGCCTCGCTGGCAGGTAACTTGAACAGCTTGGTCAGATTGAGGGTGCCATCTTTGTTGAAGAGCAACTCGGTCTTGGGTTTATCCAGCTGCACGTCTGTCAGGTGCAGGGCTTTGGTCCACAAGCTGTCTGTTTGCAGGTTGACGTAGAGGCGGTCGAACCCGACTTGCTCCTTGCCCGGTTCGCCGACTTTAAACCCCCACAAGGTCAGTTCCAGGCTAAACGGATTGAACTCCAGTCGGTCGAGTCTGGCCGGTGCTGTGGCGTAATTGGCCAGTTGCTGGTTGATGATACGCAGGCCGATGCCGGGCAATATCAAAAAGCCCAGCACGCTGTAGAGTGCGATCGCTATCAGCACGGCGCCAATGGCGCGGATCAATCCTTTGGTCATGTGAGGGTTCGTCTATTGGTGGCCAAGGTGCCTTGGAGTATGGCACGCGTTTCTGGTTCCGAGACGAACGCCTTATTTTGAGCGGGGCTGGCTTTTATTGACCGTGATCAGAACTGCAGAATCAGGGTCTTCAGGGGGGGCTGCTGATCCAGTGACGGGAAGTCGCTGGCCGGGCTCAGCACTTGCCAGTCACGTACCGGGCGACCTGCTTTTTCAGCACAGCGCAAAACCTGTTCGCGCCAGTCGTCCATGCTGACTTTTGCCAGATTGTTGCAGCAAATCAGCACGCCATCCGGAGCAGTGGCCAGTACGGCGGGTTTAAGCAGACTCTGATAGTCACGCAACAGGTCGACAGTGCCAAAAGCGCTCTTGGCCCAGGCTGGCGGGTCGAGCAGCACCAGGTCGTACTCACGCTGATCAAGGCGCGGGTAGGATGGCAACTTGTGACGACGCTGCACAATCGGCAGCCCGGCCAGTTGGCGGATAGCTGCAAAGTAGTCGGACTGTACGAACTTCATCTTTTTCAGTTCGGGGTTCAGCAGGCCATTTTCACGACCGACTGCCAGGTTGCCTTCGGCAAAGTCCAGATTGCAGACTTCACTGGCACCACCCGCTGCAGCGCTCAGGCCCACGCCACAGGTATAGGCGAAGAGATTGAGCACGCTTTTGCCGGCGCTATGCTGTTTGACCCAGCCCCGGGCGTTACGCAGGTCGAGAAACAACAACGGGTCCTGGCCGGCATGGCGCCCACGTACCCGGTATTTCAGTCCCCACTCGTGGCCGACCAGATCTTCAAGGGCGGCATCTTCGGCGCGGTACACGGTGTCTTCGCGATCAATGCGCGAGTTGCCCTGGGAGCGGTCGTTGTAAACCAGCAGCAACTCCAGACCCAGATGGCGATTGATTGCTTCATGCAACTGCAGCAAATCATCGCGCTCAAGACGTTGGTGGAAACTTTGCACCAGCAACTGCGGGCCGTAGCGGTCGATAGTCAAGCCGCCGGCGCCTTCCTGACTGCCGTGGAACAGGCGATAGCAATCAGTACCCTGAGCTTTTAGCTCGGCCAGTAAGTCCTGACGATTATCGAGGGCGGCGCGCAGCGCCTGATTCAAGGAAGACATGCGATGCGCCTTGGGGGATAGATAAGGCGCGGCAGTTTAACAGAACGGTCTTTTGTAGTCGCTGCCGCAGGCTGTGAAGGGTTGCGCTGCAACCCGTCGCTAAAGCCTCGCAGCCTTCGGCAGCGACTACACAGGCGGTTGGTTATTCGCGTTCGATTGCAAGGGCTACACCTTGGCCGCCACCGATGCACAAGGTGGCGAGACCTTTTTTGGCGTCACGCTTGAGCATTTCGTGAAGCAGGGTGACCAGGATCCGGCAACCCGACGCACCAATCGGGTGGCCGATAGCAATCGCCCCGCCGTTGACGTTGACCTTGCTGGCATCCCAGTTCAGCTCTTTGCCGACCGCCAGGGCCTGTGCGGCGAAAGCTTCATTGGCCTCAATCAGATCAAGCTGATCAAGGTTCCAGCCGGCTTTGCTCAGGCAGCGTTGAGTGGCGCTGACCGGGCCGATCCCCATGATTGCCGGGTCAACGCCCGCGTTGGCGTAGGCGGCGATCCTGGCCAGTACCGGCAAGCCCAGGGCTTTGGCTTTGGTTGCGCTCATCAACAACACTGCTGCAGCGCCGTCATTGAGGGAGGAGGCGTTACCGGCCGTGACCGAACCGTCTTTCTTGAAGGCCGGTTTAAGCTTGGCCAGCGTCTGGGCAGTAGTGCCAGCGCGCGGCTGCTCATCGCTGGCGAATGCAATCGGATCACCCTTGCGCTGCGGGATCAGTATCGGTGTGATTTCATCCACAAAGCGCCCGGTTTCGATGGCTTCGATGGCTTTTTGCTGAGAGTGTGCAGCGAAAGCATCTTGCTCTTCACGGCTGATGCCGTACTTGTCCACAAGGTTCTCGGCCGTGATGCCCATGTGGTAATCGTTGAACGCGTCCCACAGGCCGTCAGTGATCATGGTGTCGATGATCTGGCTGTGGCCCATGCGCAGGCCGGTACGTGCGCCGGGCATGATGTAGTTGGACAGGCTCATGTTCTCCTGGCCGCCTGCAATGATCACCTCGGCATCGCCACAGCGGATGGCCTGGGCTGCCAGGTGCAAAGCCTTGAGGCCCGAGCCGCAGACCTTGTTGAGGGTCATCGCCGGTACGGCAAATGGCAGCCCGGCCTTGATAGCAGCCTGACGTGCTGGGTTTTGCCCGGCGCCGGCGGTCAGTACCTGCCCCATGATCACTTCGTCGACCTGGGCGCCGTCCAGGCCGGTTTTTTCCAGCAGCTGGCGAATCACTGCAGCGCCCAGATCAACAGCGGGTACGTGGGCCAGCGAGCCCTGGAAACTGCCGACGGCAGTGCGGGTGGCGGCAACGATTACGACGTCTTGCATTGCGAAAGTCCTCATTATTATTTGAATGTCAGGCCTGGAGTCAGGCGGGTTTAGCTATTGCTGGCAAGTCAGGGACAGGAGCAGCACCGTATTCAACCCAGCCCCATGCGGCGCCGGGCCCTCTGGACCGAGCCATTACGCACGGCCCAGCGCAGAAGCGGCGCAGTGCTGTTAACGCCTGCGCGTACCAGCTTTTTAGTCAGGGGGCGTTGATAGAGGCCCAATTGAGCGCTGGCCCAATCCGGCAGCAATTCTATCCCTGCTTGCATCATCAGTGCGCCAAAGGGTTTGGCGAGCACGCTGGGCGCCGGCGCGTGGAGCAACAGGCGCATCACCTCGTGACTGCGCTCATCACACAGTAGGTGTGGACGTATACGTTGCAGATATTCGGCGATTTGCTGGCGGGAACGCGGTACGTTGGTTGCGCCCAAACGCTCGGCAACCAAGGCGATTTCGTCGTAGTACCGGTCTTGATCTGCACCGGATAACTGCGGATTGCGATAACGAAGATGGGCCGCAAGGAAGTTGCTGACTTCTGCCACATGCACCCAGGTCAGTAACTCGGGATCGCTGGCGGCATAGGCTCTGCCGTCGAGCCCGGTTCCCACCACCTGCAGGTGAATGGTGCGAACTTTGTCGATCAGCCAGTTGGCATCTTTGGTGGAGCCGAACGTCGTGCCGGAAATAAATTGCCCGGTACGCCGCAGTCGCCCCAGCATGTCTTGCCGAAAATTGGAGTGATCCCACACCCCGGCCAGTGCCAGAGGGTGCAAGGCCTGGAGCATCAAGGCGCTGATGCCGCCAATCAGCATGCTGGTGAAATCACCGTGTACCTGCCAGCTGATGGACGTGGGGCCAAACAGGCCGGGATCGCCTTTGGGGTTTTCGAGGTCGAGCTGGCCAAGCGAGAGCCCGGTCAGGCTCATGATTTGGCGTTCGATGGGGCGACGGATAAATTCCATGGTGCCTCGATGGTGCCAGGGGCTGATGACGTCGCAGTCAGAGCGAAACGTCAACAGTCCCTGGCCAGTCCGGGAGACTGGCTATCAATCAACCGCGGTGACGACCGCGGAAGTAGTTGATCAGACCTTGGGTCGATGCATCGTCGGCAGGCTCTTCGAGGCTGCCGGTCAGGCGGTTGTAGACACCTTTGCCGAGCTCTTTGCCCAATTCCACGCCCCACTGGTCAAAGGCGTTGATGCCCCAGATCACGCTCTGAACGAAGACTTTGTGCTCGTACAGCGCAACCAGTGCGCCCAGACGACGGGGGCTGATGCGTTCAACCACAATGGTATTGCTCGGACGGTTGCCCGGAATCACCTTGTGCGGTGCGAGTTTTTGCACCTCTTCTTCTGGCAGGCCTTTGTCGCGCAATTCGGCTTCGGCTTCCTCGCGGGTTTTACCCAGCATCAGTGCCTGGCTTTGCGACAAGCAGTTTGCGTACAGCCATTGATGGTGATCGGAAACCGGGTTGAAGCTGACGATCGGCACAATAAAGTCGGCCGGAATCAGCAGGGTGCCCTGATGGAGCAGCTGGTGGTAGGCGTGCTGACCATTGCAACCTACTCCGCCCCAGATTACCGGACCGGTGTCGGTCGATACGGGAGTGCCGTCCTGGCGCACGCTCTTACCGTTGGATTCCATATCCAGTTGCTGCAAGTGCTTGGTGATGTTTCGCAGGTAGTGGTCATACGGCAGGATCGCGTGACTTTGCGCACCCCAGAAATTGCCGTACCAGACACCGAGCGCAGCCATCAACACAGGCATGTTTTGCTCGAACGGCGCGTTCTGGAAGTGCTGGTCCATGCTGTAGGCACCGGACAGCAGCTCTTTGAAGTTGGACATGCCGATGGCCAGGGCAATGGGTAAACCAATGGCCGACCACAGCGAGTAACGCCCGCCAACCCAGTCCCACATCGGGAAGATGTTCTCTTCACGAATACCAAATGCTACCGCTGCCGCATTGTTGCTCGACACAGCGATAAAGTGGCGGTGCAGCTCGGCTTCCGAGCCGCCCTGCGCCAGGTACCAGGCACGGGCAGCCTGGGCGTTTTTCAAGGTTTCGAGGGTGTTGAAGGATTTCGACGAGACGATGAACAGCGTGGTTTCTGCACGCAGTTTTGCAGTCAGCTCATGGAACTCGCTGCCGTCGATATTCGCCAGATAGTGGCAGCGAACGCCTTTTTGGGCGTAGGACAGCAGCGCTTCGGACACCAGTTCAGGGCCGAGGAACGAACCGCCAATGCCGATGTTCACCACATCCGTAATCGGCTTTTCGGTGTAACCGCGCCACAGGCCATCGTGAATCCGGCCGACCAGTTCGGTCATCTGATTCAGGACTTTATGCACCTGGGGAATGATGTTTACGCCATTTACCGACAATTTGTCGGCCACTGGACGGCGCAATGCGGTGTGCAGGGCAGGCCGGTTTTCGGAGGCGTTGACGATTTCGCCTTCAAACAAAGACTTGATCGCGCCTTTGAGGTCGACCTCGTTGGCCAGATTCACCAGCAAGTCGCGGGTTTCATCAGTGATCAGGTTTTTCGAATAATCCAGAAACAAACCGCAGCTGCTGAGGGTGAAATCCTCAAAGCGCTTCGGGTTGCTATTGAATGCATCGCGCATGCTGAAATGCTGCATGTCGGCACGGTGGAGTTTCAACGCTTGCCAAGCGGGCAGAGCGGTAACGTCGTGAGGGGTGCGGTAGTACGCCATCGCTGCGAATATCCTTTTTGCTTGAACTGCCTTTTGGACACTGAGAACACCGATACCTTGGTTAATGTCGAGGTGCTCGGTCAGTCTGTTTCTGCATCTATGTCAGAAGTCGGGCGATAACAGTAAACCTAGCGCCAGCTTCTGTCTCGATTTTGTCTGACAACGGGCGGGGACTTTTGTCACCGCCACGTCACGCAAGGTGAAACGTTTCAGTTTTTGCTGTGAAATGCCCTGCAGCCGGCGCAGTTAATGCCCGCCGTCGAGGTTCAGGTGCACGTTGTCGATCAGACGCGTGGTGCCCAAAAAGGCAGCTACCAAAACCACCAGGTCGCGGTCAGTGGCCTGAGCCGGGAGCAATGTTTGTCCGTGACGGATCTCCAGATAGTCCGTACGAAAGCCCGCCTCTTCGATCTGTGCACGATGCCGGGCTGTCAGCTCGGCGAAGTCGCGTTCGCCGGCATTGATGGCTTTGCTCATCTCTTTCAGGTGGCGATACAGCTCTGGGGCGATTGCACGCTGCTCTTGGCTCAGATAGCCGTTGCGTGAAGACAGCGCCAGGCCGTCGTCGGCCCGAACAGTCGGCTCGCCAATGATCTGGACCGGCATGTTCAGGTCATGAACCATGGCGCGTATAACCGCCAGCTGCTGGTAGTCCTTTTGCCCGAAGATAGCCAGATCGGGCTGAACCATGTTGAACAGCTTGCTGACGACGGTCGTGACACCGTCGAAATGCCCCGGGCGGCGGCTGCCACACAGTTCATTGCTGAGCTGCGCCGCGGTGACGCGGGTCAGACCTGCCATGCCGTGGGGGTACATTTCTTCAACCGTTGGGGCAAACAGCAAGTGGCAGCCCGCCTGCAGAAGTTTTTCCTGGTCGGCAGCAAGAGTGCGCGGGTAGGTGTCCAGGTCTTCGTTGGCGCCAAATTGCAGCGGGTTGACGAAAATGCTCGCCACTACAAAGTCGGCCTGCTGCGCGGCGGTGGTGACTAATGCCGCATGGCCGCTATGCAGGTTGCCCATGGTTGGGACCAGGCCGATTTGCTTGCCTTCGCGGCGTGCCCGGGCAACAGCCGCGCGCAATTCGCGAACAGTTTTTACAGTGTTCATGCAGAAAATCCGTGTTCGGTGCCAGGGAAACTGACGGCTTTGACTTGGGTCACGTAAGCGCTAAGCGCAGACTGGATATCGGGCTGGCCGGTCATGAAGTTTTTTACAAACTTGGGCACGCGCCCGGTCAGGGACAGGCCAAGCATGTCGTGCAGTACCAGAACCTGGCCGTCAGTATCACTGCCTGCACCAATACCGATTACCGGGATTTTTACCGCGAGGGTGATTTCTTTTGCCAGCTCGCTGGGGACGCATTCGAGCAGCAGCATGGCTGCGCCTGCCTGTTCCAGGGCAATGGCATCGGCACGCATTTGACGCGCCTGGTTTTCGTTGCGGCCCTGGACTTTGTAGCCGCCCAATACGTTCACGGTTTGCGGGGTCAGGCCCATGTGTGCGCACACCGGAATGCCGCGTTCGGTCATTACCCGAATCGATTCGGCAAGCCATACGGCGCCTTCTACCTTGACCATGTGTGCGCCGGCCTTGAGCAACTGGGCGCTGTTGTTCAGGGTTTGCTCCAGAGTCGCGTTAGCCATGAAAGGCATGTCCGCAAGTATCAGCGCGTCCTGATTGCCACGTTTGACGCAAGCAACGTGGTAGGCCATTTCGCTGGTAGTGACTGGCAGAGTACTGTCATGCCCTTGTAGAACCATGCCCAGGGAATCGCCCACCAGTAACACTTCAACACCTGCCTGATTGCAGGCATGGGCGAAGGTGGCGTCATAGCACGTCAGCATGGTGATTTTCTCACCTTTTTGCTTAAGGCTTTGCAGGGTGGTCAGGGTGATAGCTGGCATGAAAAGGATCCTCGTCAGGCAGTGTGATAACCACTGCGAGTAACGCGTGTGATTCATCATTATGGGCAGGTACACCTTTATCGAAGGTGCTTGATAAGCCTGCTTTTCACATTGCGCCGCCCAGTGGAGGACAGCGGGATGCCTATAGTCGTGACGAGGACACTGGAAGTCAATTCCGGGTGTTACTGCTGGAGTGTTACCGCTGCAATTGATTCGTTTCAGTTGCCGGGCAAAGGCGCTCCAGACCGACAAAAGGGCAGTCGGCCAACAGTTGGGTAAGGGTACGGCCATCAGCGAGGGTGAGCGTGGCGGGTGCCAGTTCAGCCAGGGGGTAGAGCACGAAAGGCCGGGCCTGCATATGGTAGTGCGGGACTTTCAGGCGGGGGAGGTCGATCAGGCGGTCGCCGAACAGCAGAATATCGAGGTCCAGTGTGCGCGGCCCCCAGCGTTCGTGACGTTCGCGGCCTTGATCTATCTCGATGGCTTGTAGCGCATCCAGCAGATCCAGAGGTGCCATTGCAGAGTCGATTGCTGCTACCGCATTGGTATAACGCGGCTGGCCAGGTAACAACGAGTCGCTTTGATAGAACGCCGAAACCCCTACGAACCGGGAGTCAGGCAATTGCGCCAGCGCCTGTACAGCGTTGCGCAATTGCTCAGCCGGGTCAGCCAGATTGCTGCCCATTCCGATATAGATACGTTCCATTGCTTACTCTTCCGCTGCGCCTGTGCGTTTACGCTTGGTTGTGCTGGTGCGACGGCGTTTGCGCGGTGCCGGGCCGGCACTGTCATCTTTGGCATTGCTCAGATCGCGGATCATGTCGCGACGGCCACTGTCATTGGCGTCCTGATACTCGGTCCACCACTGACCTAGACCATGGGTCTCTTCGCCCGCGCTTTCACGCAAGAGCAAGAAGTCATAGCCGGCACGGAAGCGTGGATTGTCGAGCAACATGTCAGCACGTTTACCGCTGCGACGCGGCAGACGCTCCTGCATGTCCCAGATCTCGCGAATCGGCATGGTGAAACGCTTGGGGATGGCGATGCGCTGGCATTGTTCGGCGATCAGTTCGTGCGCGGCTTCCTGCATGGCAGGGATGGGCGGCATGCCACGGTCCTGCAAATACTCCACACGAGCCGGCAGAGCAGGCCAGAGCAACGCGGCAAACAGGAATGCCGGGGTGACCGGCTTGCCTTGCTTGATGCGCAGGTCAGTGTTGCGTAAGGCTTCGCTGATCAGGGTGTGGGTATAAGTAGGGTTGTGCTCCAGTGCCTCGGCGCTGGCCGGGAACAAAGGATCGAACAATTGGAGGTCGACCAGCATTTCGAAGGTGTCTGAAGCGTTCCCCGAGAGGAACAGCTTGAGGACTTCTTCGAACAAGCGCGCTGACGGGATTTCGCGCAGCATCGGCGCCAGTTTGCGAATGGGCTCTGCGGTATGTTTTTCGATACCAAAGTTGAGTTTGGCAGCAAACCGCACGGCTCGCAGCATGCGCACCGGGTCTTCCTGGTAACGCTGTTGCGGGTCGCCAATCAGGCGCAGCAAGCGATTGCGAATATCGTGTACGCCGTTGGCGTAGTCGAGGATGCGCTCGCTGACCGGGTCGTAGTACAGGGCATTGATCGTGAAGTCACGACGCTGGGCGTCTTCTTCAAGGGTGCCATACACGTTGTCGCGCAAAATGCGCCCGCTTTCATTACGCGAGGACTGGTTGCTGTCTTCCTCTTCGTCGTTTTGCGGGTGATTGGCGCGGAAGGTGGCGACCTCGATGATTTCGCGGCCGAAGTGGATATGTACCAATTTAAAGCGACGACCGATGATTCGCGCATTGCGAAATTCGGCCCGCACTTGCTCGGGCGTAGCGCTGGTGGCGACGTCGAAGTCTTTTGGTGTGATGTTGAGCAGCATGTCGCGTACGCAACCGCCGACCAGATAGGCCTGATAACCGGCGTTCTGCAGGCGTTCGACGATATTGACCGCGTACCGGCTGAACTGGGCACGTTGCAGCGAATGTTGGCTGCTATTGAGCACTTCAGGGGTGCTGCGCAGTTGTTGCGTGCGACGCTTGGGAGAACGGAGTGACTGGAACAGCTTCTTCAGCATGGGATGCACTGTTTGAAGGAATGTTCGGCCAAAACGAAGAATGACCGCATGATGGGCGGGGATTCTAGCATTTAGTCAGGGGATGGTGTAGGAAGCTGAGCCGCTCTTGCGTATGAAGCCGCTGACAGCAAGCAAAAATGGCTGCAAGAAGACTGAGATAGAGCTTGCGGGGAAGTTTCGTTGAATTGCAGAAACTACAAGGGGAGCCGAAGCTCCCCCAGAAGTAGTTGCGTGCTCTATTTTTATTATTGATTGCGGGCTTTTTGTTTTTGTTAATCGCCCTGGTTACAGAGGTTTTGCCTGTGTAACCCTCCCAATCGGGAGATAAGAGCAAACGGATTGCTTTGGTCGCTGTGTTGGTGTGATCAGTGATCCGACTAGTTCAGGCTCTGCTTTAAGCGCAGTTTTTGTTGTTCTCTGCCTAGCCATGGGGCAAGCCCCAATCACAACACCTCTCCAAAAGAATCAGTTAGCTGCGCCTCCGCCGTGTTGTTTTTGTTATGCGTGAGCCGATACGTCTTATTTTTATTGTGTGTTGCTGTGATTCTTATTGTTCTTGTACGGATACATATAGCAGGTGTCGTGCCAACTTTTGCGCGGGCCAGCAAAATAAGGGGTTTTCGGGTTTTTTGCTTTTTTGAGGGCAAAAAAAAGCCGGGTCTTCGTTACCGTAAGACCCGGCTTTTGTTACGTGATTAGACGGAGGTAACAGTTTTTTCACATTTAAGCGTGTTACCCCTCGCTGACGACCCCGGTTTTTCTGCGTGGAATCCCCAGTCGCTGGCGCCTCTCCCACAGGCACTTGCGGCTGACGCCCAGCTTGCGTGCCAGCTCCGTCTCGGTCATGTGGTCCTGGTGCTCGAGGACGAAGTGCTGAAAGTAGTCTTCCAGAGACAGGTCTTCGGTGGGATCCAGGCTGGTGTTACCGCTGCTGATGCTCTGCTGCGGGGCCAGGCCGATGAAGTCATCGTCATGCAAGTCGTTCAGATCGATATCGATACCCAGCAGCTCGGCAGAAATTTCCGGGCTTTCGCACAGAATGACGGCTCGCTCGACAGCGTTTTCCAGTTCGCGAACGTTACCGGGCCATGAGTAATGGCTGATGGCGCGCTCGGCATCCGGGGCAAACTTGAGGTCGGTGCGGCCTACGCGGGCGCTTTGGCGGGCGAGAAAGGCATGGGCAATTTCATTGACGTCAGCACCGCGCTCGCGCAAGGCAGGAAGCTTGAGAGCGATCACATGCAGGCGGTAGTACAAGTCTTCGCGGAACTGGCCGACTTTGGCCAAGCTCTTGAGGTCGCGGTGGGTAGCCGCGATAAGGCGCACATCAACTTTTTGCGATTGTACCGAGCCCACACGGCGGATTTCGCCTTCCTGCAGTACCCGCAGCAAGCGTGCCTGGGCTTCGAGGGGCAGTTCGCCGATTTCATCAAGGAACAATGTCCCGCCATCGGCTGCTTCTACCAGCCCGGCCCGGCCTGCGCTGGCGCCGGTGAATGCACCTTTTTCGTGGCCGAACAGTTCGGATTCGATCAGCGACTCGGGAATGGCGGCGCAGTTCACCGAAATCATCGGTGCCTTGGCTCGCCTGGACAGGTTGTGCAGGGCGCGGGCGACCAGTTCTTTACCCGTTCCTGATTCGCCTTGAATCAGTACATTGGAATCGGTTGGCGCCACTTTGCGGATCTTGCTGTACATGTCCAGCATCGGCGGGCAGGACCCGATGATGCCAATTTCACCGTTGCTGTTGTCCACCGTGCTTTTGTCCGTGCTGCCAGCCTTGGCAGGACGTTCGACGGGGGTGCTCTGGGAGTTTTGGCGATCACGCAGGATGCGCGCTACGGCCTGCAGCATTTCATCATGATCAAAGGGTTTGGCGATGTAGTCGACGGCGCCCATTTTCATTGAATCTACAGCCGAGCGCAGGCTCGCATAGCTGGTCATGATGAGCACCGGCTTGCCTTGCCCGAGTTTTATCAGTTCGGTGCCCGGGGCCCCTGGCAGGCGCAGGTCGCTGACAATCAGGTCGAACGAGGGAATGCTGAAACGCTCCTGCGCTTCCTGTACCGACCCAGCTTCGCTGACCTGGTACTGGTTACGCTCCAGTAAACGGCGCAATGCGGAGCGGATGATAGTTTCATCTTCGACGATCAAAATATGCGGCATTGATTCAGTTCTCTCGACGGTCTCAGTTCACAGCGGACGTCGCTTCGACATGACGCGGAAGTGTCACCCGGATACGGGTTCCGCGTTGGCTTTGAATGTCAGCCGGGCTGTCGATGGTGATTTGTCCATAATGCTCTTCAACGATGGAATAGACCAGTGCAAGGCCCAGGCCGGTACCTTCGCCCGGGTCCTTGGTGGTGAAAAACGGTTCGAACAATCGGTCCATGATGTTCTTTGGAATACCTGAGCCTTCGTCTTCCACGATCAGGTCGACGGTGTGCTCGCTGGCTTCGCTTTTGACTCGCACGGCACTGCCGGCAGGCGAGGCGTCACGGGCGTTTGACAGCAAGTTGATCAACACCTGGGCCAGCCGTTGAGGGTCGCCGTCAACCCAGTGATCCGGGTCGCACAGGTTGTAAAACTGCACTTCAAAATTGCGCCGGTTCAAGGCCAGTAACCCGATCGCATCCTGGGCTACTTCTGCCAGACATACGGGCTCATCGTTGTGCTGATGACTGCCGGCATGGGCAAAGCTCATCAGGGACTGCACGATGCGTGAAATGCGTTTGGTCTGCTCCAGGATCTGACTGCTGATTTCCGTCAGTTCGCTATCGTCTTCGCGCTCTTCGCGCAGATTTTGCGCCAGGCAAGCGATACCTGTTACCGGGTTGCCGATTTCGTGAGCTACGCCCGCAGCCAGTCGCCCGATGCTGGCAAGACGTTCGGAATGCACCAGTTTGTCTTCGAGCATTTGCGTTTCTGTCAGGTCTTCGACCAGTAACACCAAACCGCTGTTGCCCGGGGCCAGCGGTTCATCAATGGCCGCCTTGTGCAGGTTAAGCCAGCGGGTCTGGCCGTCCAGGGCCAGATGCTGCTTGTGCAAATGTTCGTCGGGCAAGTTGATGAACCCCTGCAGCAACTCGCGCCACGGATCGCCCAGCGTGCTCATGCGCGAACCGACCACGCGCTGTGCCGGGATGCCGGTCAGCTCTTCCATGGCTTTGTTCCACATCAGAATCTCTTGATCCTTGGCCAGAGAGCACACGCCCATTGGCAATTCTTGCAGTGTCTGGCGGTGGTAACGACGCAGGGCATCAAGCTCGGCTGCCAGGCCGGTCAGGCGCGAGTGGTAATCCTCGAGCCGGCTTTCGATGAAGTGAATGTCTTCAGTTACGTAGTTCTCGCCACCGGACTTGTAGGGCAAAAAGGTTTCGACCATGTCCTGGGCAACGCTGGGGCCCATCAGGCCCGAGAGGTTGGCTTCGATCCGGTCGCGCAAGCGGCGCAACGCATAAGGACGCCGCTCATCAAAGGGCAGGAACAGGTCGCGTAATGCTTGCTCCACTTCCTTTTGCGCCGCTTTTGCCCCCAGCGGCTTGGCCAGTTGAGTGGCAAATTCCTGGGGCGAGGCGGCATGCAATTCGCGGCGTTGCGGGCGCCGCACGTTATCCACGGCACAGGCTTCGGCGGCGCTGGTCTCTTCCGGGCTGGCGTTGGTAAACAGGGATATCAGGGTAAACATCAGAACGTTGGCCGCCAGTGACGCGATGGCTGCCATATGCCAGCTGGTGTCATCCAGCACGTAGATCATGTTCAGCCACGGAATATAGAAACCTTGGAAGTCACCGATCAGCGGGAACAGCATGCTGACCATCCACACCAGGATCCCGGCCAGCAAGCCGGCAATAAAGCCGCGGCGGTTGGCCGTTGGCCAGTACAGTACCGAGAGCACGCCCGGCAGGAACTGCAAGGTGGCTACAAAGGCCACGATGCCGAGGTTGGCCAGATCCTGTTCGGCTCCCAGCAGCAGGTAAAAGCCATAACCGGCCATGATGATGGCAACGATCAGCGCCCGGCGTGTCCACTTCAGCCAGCGATAGATATTGCCTTCGGCAGGCGGTTGGTAGAGCGGAAGGACCAGGTGGTTCAAGGCCATGCCCGAGAGTGCCAGGGTGGTGACGATGATCAGCCCGCTTGAGGCTGACAGCCCTCCCACATAGGCCAGCAGGGCAAGGGGTTTACTGTTGGCGGCAATACCGATGCCGAGGGTGAAGTACTCGGGATTGGTTGTAGCCCCGAGTTTGAGACCTGCCCACAGAATCAACGGTACGGCGAGGCTCATCAGCAGCAGGAACAGCGGCAGCCCCCAGCTGGCGCTGACCAGTCCCCGAGGGTTGAGGTTCTCGGTAAATGTCATGTGATACATGTGCGGCATTACGATGGCAGAGGCAAAAAACACCAGCAGCAGGGTGCGCCATGGGCCTTCTTGCAGCGGTGTGTGCAGGGCTGCAAGGGCGGTCTGGTTTTGCAACAGCCACACTTCCAGTTGTTGCGGGCCATCGAACACGCCATAAAGCGCGTAAAGGCCCACGCCACCGATGGCGATCAGTTTTACGACCGACTCGAAGGCAATGGCGAACACCAGTCCTTCATGCTTTTCCCGGGTCGCAATGTGTCGCGAGCCGAAGAAAATCGTGAAGAGGGTGATCAGTGCACAGAAACTCAGGGCCACCCGGTGTTGCACCGGTTCGCGGGTGAGGATGCTGATGGTGTCGGCCACGGCTTGAATTTGCAGGGCCAGCAGCGGTAATACACCAATCAGCATGAAAATTGTGGTGAGCGCGCCGGCCCAGGTGCTGCGAAAGCGGAAAGCAAACAGGTCGGCAAGTGATGAGAGCTGGTAGGTGCGGGTAATTTTGAGGATGGGGTACAGCAGCACCGGTGCCAGCAAAAACGCCCCGGAAACCCCCAGGTAACTGGATAAAAAGCCGTAGCCGTATTCGTACGCCAGCCCGACGGTGCCATAGAAGGCCCACGCGCTGGCGTAAACGCCCAGGGACAAGGTGTAGGTCAGCGGGTGACGAATGATTGCACGCGGGATCATGCCCCGCTCGCTGATCCAGGCAACGCCAAACAGTACCGTCAGGTAGGCGGCGCTGATGAGGATCATCTGGGTCAGGCTAAAGCTCATCGGCATCTTTTTGGCTCTGCAAAATAAAGGTCACAACAATCAGAATCAGCCAGAGCAGATAAGGCCTGTACCAGGCGCCCGTCGCGTCGATCCACCAATCCATGATGGCGGGAGAAAACAGGTAGATCCCGACAACCAGCAACAGGACCAATCGATAGATATACATCCCGCCCTCACTTTTACAGGCCGCATGCCCGAAAACGTGCGGCGATGGTAACGGATGGCTGCCAACCTGCAAGGGTTGTCAGCGTAATTGCGCCTCGGCCAGAGTGAGCGTGCGCGGGATCAGGCCGGCATTCCAGCGGGCGATGCCCCAGTCGAGCACTTCACGCGGCGTGGCAAGGGTGAGGCTGTCATCGGTGGCCTGGCCCAGTGTACGTAATGCGCGAAGCAGCAACGGCGTAGCCTGGTCGGCCGTGAGGGGCGGCGAGCGATACGACTTGCCCAGCTTGTGCCCATCCGGTTGCACGATCAGCGGCACATGCAGATAACGCGGCTGAGGCAAACCCAGCAGCTCTTGCAAGTACAGCTGGCGCGGTGTGGAGTCCAGCAAATCGGCCCCGCGTACGATGTCTGTCACGCCCTGCCAGGCATCATCGAGTACCACCGCCAATTGGTAGGCATAAAGCCCGTCACGGCGGCGAATCACGAAGTCGCCGACATCTCGTCCCAAGTGCTGGCCAAACAAACCCTGCACTCGATCCTCAAAGGAATACATCAGTTCCGGGACGCGCACCCGTATGGCGGCGTTCTCCATGGAGTGACCGGCATTGCGGCACAGGCCGGGATAGATGCCGTGGTAACCCTCAAGCTGTTTGCGCGAACAGGTGCAAGCATAGGCCAGGCCCAGGCTGAACAGGCGATCCACTACTTGGGCGTAAGCATCGTGGCGCTCGCTCTGGCGAACCAGTTCGCCGTCCCACTCAAAGCCATAACGTTGCAGTGCGTCGAGAATAGCGCCCTGGGCGCCGGGCATTTCCCGTGGCGGGTCCAGGTCTTCCATGCGCAGCAGCCAGCGCCCGCCGACTGAGCGCGCATCGAGATAGGAGGCGAGGGCGGCCACCAGCGAGCCGAAATGCAGATGGCCACTGGGCGTCGGGGCGAAACGTCCGATATATGAGGGGTTTGAGGAGACAGTCATGACATTGATCCTGGACGCCCCCTCTGGTGGGAGCCGGCTTGCCTGCGAAGGGATCACCGAGGTTTTGCAGGCAAGCAGAATCGCCTGCATCGCCGGCAAGCCAGCGTCCCCGATGGAATCGCATATTTCAGAAACAAAAATGGGGCGTTCGCACGCCCCATCTGGTCAAGCCGGCGATTACTTGCCGACTTGTTTTTCCTTGATTTCAGCCAAGGTCTTGCAGTCTACGCACATGTCGGCAGTAGGACGGGCTTCAAGTCGACGAATGCCGATTTCGACGCCGCAGGATTCGCACCAGCCGTATTCTTCGTCTTCGATCAATTGCAACGTCTTGTCGATTTTCTTGATTAGCTTGCGCTCGCGATCGCGGGCACGCAGTTCCAGGCTGAATTCTTCTTCCTGGCTAGCGCGGTCGGCCGGGTCAGGAAAGTTTGCCGCTTCGTCTTTCATGTGATCAACGGTGCGGTCAACTTCCTGCATCAAGTCCTGTTTCCACTTTTGCAGAATCTTGGTGAAGTGCTTGCGCATGGGCTCGCCCATGTACTCTTCGCCCTTCTTTTCAACGTACGGTTCGAAACCGCTGAGTTGACTATTCTGTTGCTTAGCTTGTGTGGGCATGAAATGGACCGCCTCTCATTCTTCTAATCCATTGCGCAGGATTGCAACATCACCGACACCTGCCGGCCCTGCGGCTGCAAGCGGGCGAACTTACCAGATCAAATCGGGCCGCGCTACTCCCGGTTGTCTAGCCCGTTGCCAGTGGCCATGTGAAGAGCCTGTGATGCTTGAGATTAGTGGCTGAATAATAATTTTAGCCGAGCTATGACCAATGCTTGCGCTGATTGGTTCTACTGCTTGGCAATCTAAGACTGTATTTAGCTCTACCTGGCGCCAGTGCTTGGGTAGAATCGGCCTTTTGCTTACCCAGGAAGGCAGGCTCATGGCTCAGTCTTACAGTGCGCGCAGTCGCGCGATCGAACCGTTCCACGTGATGGCGTTGCTGGCGCGTGCCAACGAGTTGCAGGCGGCGGGGCACGACGTGATTCACCTGGAAATAGGTGAGCCGGACTTCACTACGGCTGAGCCGATTATTGCTGCGGGGCAGGCGGCACTGGCCGCCGGTAAAACCCGCTATACCGCGGCCCGGGGCTTGCCGGAACTGCGCGAAGCCATCTCCGGGTTTTATCAGCAGCGTTACGGCCTGAACATTGACCCTTCGCGCATTCTGATTACGCCCGGAGGCTCCGGCGCGTTGCTTTTAGCCAGCAGCCTGCTGGTGGATCCAGGCAAGCACTGGCTGCTTGCCGACCCCGGCTACCCCTGTAACAGGCACTTCCTGCGCCTGGTTGAGGGTGCGGCGCAGCTCGTCCCTGTTGGTCCGGACGTGCGCTATCAACTGACGGCCGACCTGGTTGAGCGCTATTGGGATCAAGACAGTGTAGGAGCGCTGGTTGCTTCACCGGCGAATCCGACCGGCACGATCTTGAGCCGTGATGAACTGGCCTCTCTTTCGGCAGCAATAAAGGCACGTAACGGGCATTTGGTCGTGGACGAGATCTATCACGGCCTGACCTATGGCTGTGATGCGACCAGCGTGCTGGAAGTCGATGACAGTGCTTTTGTGCTTAACAGTTTCTCCAAGTATTTCGGCATGACCGGCTGGAGACTGGGCTGGCTGGTAGCGCCACCGCAAGCTGTAGCTGATCTGGAAAAACTGGCGCAGAACCTCTACATCAGTGCTCCGAGCATGGCACAGTATGCAGCCCTGGCCTGTTTTGAGCCGCAGACGCTGGCTATTCTGGAGGAGCGCCGCACCGAGTTTGGGCGTCGTCGCGACTTTCTGTTACCGGCTTTGCGTGAGCTTGGCTTTGGTATTGCTGTAGAGCCTGAAGGCGCGTTTTACCTGTATGCCGATATCAGTGCGTTTGGTGGGGATGCCTTTGCATTTTGCCGGCACTTCCTTGAAACGGAACATGTGGCCATTACTCCTGGCCTGGACTTTGGCCGTTTTCAGTCAGGTCACCACGTACGTTTTGCCTACACCCAGAGTCTGCCGCGGTTACAGGAAGCCGTTGAGCGGATTGCCCGCGGCCTGCAGAGCTGGAAAGGCTGATGCGCTTTTCTCCAGCGTTGGAAGAAGGGCGTTTGCTCAAGCGTTACAAGCGTTTTCTGGCTGACATTGAAACGGCTTCGGGCGAGTTGATGACCATACACTGCCCGAACACCGGCTCGATGCTTAATTGCATGGTGGAGGGCGGGCAGGTCTGGTTCAGTCGCTCCAACGACCCCAAGCGCAAGCTGCCGGGGACCTGGGAAATCAGTGAGACCCCGCAAGGACGGCTGGCGTGTGTGAACACCGGGCGTGCCAATCGCTTGATCGAAGAAGCACTGCTGGCCGGGTTGATCACCGAACTTGAAGGCTTCACTGCGCTCAAGCGCGAAGTCGCTTACGGGCAGGAAAACAGCCGGATTGATTTTCGGCTGGAGTACCCCGACGGCTATGCCTTTGTCGAGGTTAAAAGTGTCACCCTGGGCTTTGATGGCTCGCGGGTGGCAGCATTCCCGGATGCAGTGACCCAACGCGGTGCCAAGCACTTGCGCGAGTTGGCGACTCTGGCCCGGGAAGGGGTGCGTGCCGTGCAACTGTATTGTGTCAATCTCACGGGGATCGACGCGGTCCGTCCGGCTGAGGAAATCGACCCGGGTTACGCCGCTGCGCTACGCGAAGCGGTTGCCGCCGGGGTGCAGGTGCTGGCTTATGGTGTAAGCCTTACATCTGATGCGGTAGTGGTTGATCGTCGCTTAGAGGTCATCCTCTGAGGCCGGTGGCGTGATCCAGATGCCTTGACTGTCTTCGCAGCAGTCAATGGCGGTCAATGAATGACCGGCACAGGGCCCGGCAACGCATTCGCCCGTTTCAATCAAAAACAGCGCGGCGTGGGTCGCGCACTGGATCAGGCTGGCACTGGAATCAAGGAATTGGTCCGGCTGCCATTCCAGTGGCACACCGCGATGCGGACAGCGATTTTTATAGGCATAAACCTGGCCATTGCGGCGAACCGCGAGCAAGCGCGTGCCGTTGTGTTCGAAGCCGCGGCTGCTACCTTCAATCAGCGTTTGCGAGGTGCATAAAAACTTCATGACAATCCTTAATGGCACCTAAACGTCTGGTCAGTGGCGCGGGTTGTGGCGGGTTAGAGGTTGACGTGCAAATGCAAACAATTATCAAATAGCTGCTTGCTCTGCAATGTGCTGTTTTCACGGGGTGGCAATCCCTTTGTCGCGCTGGGCCCTATTTATCAAGGAACGTCACTGTATGCGCTTGAGTACCCGCCTGATTACGCTCTGTGCAGGCCTTATGATCAGTCATGCCTGTCTGGCTGGCGAGTTGCCACAACGTTGGGTCAGTGCGGGAGGTGCGCTTTCGGAGTGGGTCAGTGCGTTGGGGGCAGAGTCTAAATTGGTTGGGGTCGATACCACCAGCCAACATCCTGAATCACTGAAGTCGTTGCCCAGCATCGGCTATCAGCGCCAGCTCTCGGCGGAAGGCATTCTGAGTTTGAAGCCGGATGTGTTGATAGGCACCGATGAGATGGGGCCGCCGCCTGTTCTGGCGCAGATTCGTAGCGCCGGAGTGCCGGTTGAGATGTTCTCGGCGCAGGCCGACCTGGCTAGCCTGGAAGCGACGCTCATGCATTTGGGGCGTCTGTTGGGTGACGAGGCGCAAGCCGCACAACTGTTCAAGGATTATCAACAGCAACTGCAGGCGCACCAGCAGCAAGTCAAACAAGCTAAAGCTCATGATCAGGAACCGGGAGTGCTGCTGCTGTTGGGGCATGCAGGCGGCAAGCCTTTGATTGCCGGCAAGGGCACCGCGGCGGACTGGTTACTGACTCAGGCGGGTGGCCATAACCTTGCCACTCATACCGGCTATAAGCCGTTTTCGGTCGAGGCTCTGGCCGGGCTTAACCCCGAAGTATTGGTATTTGCTGATCGTAGCCTTACAGGCGAAGAGGCCCGCAAGGCACTGATGAAAGAGAACCCGATTCTGGGCTCGATCCGTGCAGCCAGGGACGGTCGGGTCTACGAACTGGATCCGACTCTGCTGGTGGGAGGCCTGGGGCCGCGTCTGCCGGCCAGTTTGAAGCAACTGACGGCCGAGTTTTATCCAGCCGCCGCGGCCAACCCATGAGGACACTGGTCAAGCCTCGCTCTTTATTTGTTGGTCTGAGTGCGTTGTGTTTGCTGGCGATCTGGTTATCGCTGGCGCTGGGGCCCGTGAGCTTGCCGTTATTTGACACTTTGCGGGCCGCACTGCGCTTGGTCGGCGTGCCGATTCAGGGCGACGGGCTGGAGCAGGCCGAGTTGATTCTGGGGCAGATCCGTTTACCCCGCACGCTACTGGGGCTGGCGGTTGGCGGTGTGCTGGCGCTGTCGGGTGTGGCCATGCAGGGGCTTTTTCGTAATCCCCTGGCGGACCCGGGTCTGGTTGGTGTTTCCAGCGGTGCAGCATTGGGTGCGGCAATTGCGATTGTCGGTAGCTCCGCGTTTGGCGGCCTGCCCGATGTTTTTGGCCCGTATCTGCTGTCCTTGTGTGCATTTATGGGCGGGCTGGGTGTTACAGCGCTGGTCTACAGACTGGGCCGGCGCAACGGGCAGACCAATGTGGCCGTCATGTTGCTGGCGGGGATCGCGCTCACTGCGCTGGCCAGTTCTGCGGTAGGACTGTTCACCTATCTGGCCGATGACGCGACTTTACGTACGCTGACGTTCTGGAATCTGGGTAGCCTCAATGGCGCCAGCTACTCGCGGCTATGGCCCCTGCTGATTGTTACCGCAGGTGTCGCCTTGTGGTTGCCTCGCCGGGCCAAGGCGCTCAACGCGTTGCTGCTTGGCGAATCAGAAGCCAGTCATTTGGGGATCAATGTTGAAGGCCTGAAGCGCGAGCTGGTGTTTTGCACGGCATTGGGTGTCGGTGCGGCGGTCGCAGCGGCAGGCATGATCGGTTTTATTGGCTTGGTGGTGCCGCATTTGGTGCGATTGCTGGCCGGGCCCGATCATCGTGTCCTGTTGCCCGCGTCCGTGCTGGCGGGAGCCGCGCTGTTGTTATTCGCCGACCTGATCGCCCGGCTGGCCCTGGCGCCGGCAGAGCTGCCTATCGGGATTGTTACTGCATTCCTGGGAGCACCTTTCTTTCTATATTTACTGCTGCGAGGCCGCCACTGATGCTGCGCACAGAAAACTTACAGATACGTCGCGGGCAAAAAGTGGTCCTTTCTGACGTCACCCTTGATGTGCGACCGGGCGAAGTGCTGGGTGTGCTGGGTCCTAATGGTGCAGGTAAAAGCACATTGCTGGCGGCGTTATGCGGGGAGCTGGCGCCAACCGCAGGTCAGGTCTCGCTGGACCGGCAAGCCTTGAGCCAGTGGAAAGGCTCCGAGCGTGCACAGCGTCTCGCCGTGCTGCCGCAAACCTCCACTCTGGACTTTGCATTTCGTGTTGAAGAAGTCGTGGGTATGGGCCGATTGCCCCATCAGACCGGTTATGCCCGAGATGCCGAGATTATTGAAGCTGCCTTGCAGGCTGCGGATGTTGAGCATCTGACGGGTCGCAGTTATCTGGCGTTGTCGGGCGGTGAACGCCAGCGCGTACATTTGGCACGGGTGCTGGCGCAATTATGGCCGGGGCAAAACGGCCAGACGCTGTTGCTCGATGAGCCCACCTCAATGCTCGACCCTTTGCATCAACACACCACATTGAAGGCGATACGTGCCTTTGCCGATCGCGGCGCTGCAGTGTTGATTATCCTGCATGACTTGAATCTGGCTGCGCGGTATTGCGACCGCTTGCTTCTGCTCGAAGAGGGGCGGGTGTGTGCACTGGATTGCCCGCAGGCAGTGCTGCAGCCGGCGTTGCTCAAGGCTGTGTTCGGTCTGGATGTGCTTGTGCAGCCGCACCCCGAACTTGGCCACCCGGTCATCATCGCACGCTGACAGATAGCGCCAGGCGTTCTTCGCCGGAGTTTTCGGCAGACAAAAAAAGACCCGGCAAGAGCCGGGTCAAATAACCGTGATTAGCCTGATGAGGAGATTTTCTGAGAGTCCGAACCAAGGGCCTTCCAGAAGATCGACTGGCCTCGCGACCAGATGGCGTAATAATAACAATTCTCATTACGCTGTCAACAACTGTTTTTTCTCCTTCCCGCCGCCGTTGTAAAAATCTATGTCAGGCCTTGTGTGCAGCCGATAACAGTTCTACCTGTCGATTCAGCGCCTCTTTACGTTCTGCGGGGATATCGTTCCAGTGAACATCCTGTAGGGCACCCTCAATTGCATATAGCAGCACTTTCGAGGCTCTGAAGCCTCGTGCCTTGACCGCCCGATAAGCATTGGCAGCACCCAGACGTTTCAAATCCGAAGCGTTGTGAATGCCCACAGCGTGTAGCCATTGCGACGACGTTTTTCCAAGATTTTTCAGATGCTGGAGTTCATCGTTCATCAGCCCTCCTTGCGACGGCATGAGCTCAGCGGTTACGGGACAAAACGACTAGTACAAGAGTGTAGCGTCAGGCAGACAACTCGCCCTTTAATAGTCGTTTTTGGAACAAGCAGGCGAGGACAGTATCGGGAAATTGAACTAAAGAAATGTCAGCCCAGGTTCGTGAGGTAGAGAACAGAGCGTTTGCAGTAAAGATACGTGCGCTAAGCGTCGCTACGCGGTAGCGCAGGAGCTGTGTCGTAATTGCTTTATTTGATGCTGTACCGTAAGCGGGTGCCGAATTTGACTGACATCAGAATCTCATCTGCGGTCAGTTCCACCGGGAAATACGTGCCAGAGATTTGTGCATGAGCCAGGCTGGCACCTTCGATGCTGGCTTTACGAAGATCGAGCCCGCACAGGTCGGCTGAGCGAAAGTAAGCATCGGTAAAGTCCACGCCTTCGGCATTCAGTTCGCGTAAATCCAGTCCGCGAAAATCTCCGCCGCGCATGTCGATGGGGCCGGCAGGCCGCTGTTGGTTAAACCCGCGTATATCGTCTTCATGGAGTAATGCATAGAGCGCCGAATCAAGCAGTGCCGGGCGGCTCATGGGGTAACTCCTGCAGAGAGGAGGTAACACTATAGTGCCACTATTGATGCGCCGTGAAACCATTGTGGTCTCACGGCGCGCCAGAGTAATTACAAGCCTGGCAGGCGCTGGCGGATGTCAGCAATCAGGGTGTCGAGACTTTTACTGTTATGGGTTTCCACGCGCTTGCTACGCAGGACTTCATCCGCGCCCAACGCCTCGCGGCTCACTTGCTGTGCCTTGACCACTTCAATGGTCGCGTCTGATGGGTCGGTACCAATGCTTTGGCGATGGGCCAGCCAGCCTTCGATCACTGCGTCTGGCGCGGTGCAGTCGAGGATCAGGCAGGGCACGCCGGTGGCCTCTGCCACTTTGGCGGCAGCATCGCGCTGATCACGCTTGAGGTAGGTGGCATCAATTACCACCGGGAAACCTGCGCGCAGTACGATCCCGGCCAGCTCATGGAGCTTGTTGTAGGTTGCAACGCTGGCATCCGCGTTATAGATGCCATCGCCTACCGCATTTTCGGCGGTTTGCTCGCCGAACAGTTGCTTGCGAACAACGTCTGAGCGTAAACGAATGGCCCCCAGAGACTCGACCAGACGCATGGCCACGGAGCTTTTGCCTACAGCCGATACGCCGTGGGTAATGGTCATGAAGCGAAAAGGAATAGTGCTGTAGCTCTCTGCCAGGTTGGCGTACTTGCGATATTGCTGCAGGGTGGCTTTACGTTGAACCGGGCTGGCTTCTGCCGGCATGCTGAACAGGCTGACTTTGGCGCGAACCAGTGCGCGGTAGGCCTTGTAGAAGTTCAGCAGCTCAAGCCCCTGATAGTCGCCGGTCAGCTCCAGGTACTGGCTGACGAAGCGTCGGGCCAGTGATTTCAAGCCACGGTCTTCAAGGTCCATCGCCAGAAAAGCCGCGTCGGCGTACACATCGGTAAAGCGGAACGGCTCGTTGAATTCGATGCAGTCGAAGATGACGACCTTGCCATCAATAATGGTGGCGTTGCCCAAGTGAATATCACCGTGGCATTCACGAATAAAACCTTCAGCCTTGCGCTGCTCGAAAAGCGGCTTCAGGCGGGTAAAGCTTGCCTCTGCCCAGGCTTGGAGCGCATCCAGTTGCTGCAAGTCGGCTTTGTCTGAAAGGAATGGGCGAATTTGCTCGAAATTCTGGCGGACCGGGTCCATCACTGCTTCGGGTGAGCCTTGGTAGTGCTCCAGAGGGACATGCGGCGCCTGGCTATGGAAGCGGGCGATTTGCTGGGCCATTTGGTCGATATGCGCAGCCGTCAGTTCGCTATTGGCTTGCAAGGTGCTCAGCAACTGGCTTTGCGGGAACTGGCGCATTTTCAGAACGTACTCCAGCGCAGGGCCTTCGCCGCCTAGAACCGGCGCTTCAGCGGTGCCGGTAATCGGCAGTACCTCAAGGTACAGGCCTTCTGTCAGCCGCTGGTTCAAACGTAGCTCTTCATTACAGAAGTGCTCGCGTGCGCTGAGCCCGGTAAAGTCAAGAAAGCCGAAGTTGACCGGTTTTTTCATCTTGTAGGCGTAAGGTCCGGTGAGAATGACCCAGGAGATGTGCGTCTCGATTACCTGAAATCCATCGACTTGATGCGGGTAAAGGGCCGGGTTCTTCAGGGCAGCAATCAGGTTCTGGCTCACGGTTGATCCTTCAAGGTTTAGAAAATTAATGGTCGCCATTATGGCTGCTGACAGCGGTAGTGCAAACCGCCGGGCTGCGCATGATGAACATGAACAAAGTGCGTATAATCTCGCGCCATGACTCGTACCCGATCTCCTCGTTCCCGTAAAAAACCTCCTTCTGGCGGCCTGCGCCCTTGGCTGGGCTGGGCTCTCAAGCTCAGTCTGGTTGGCCTGGTAGTGCTGGCAGGTTTTGCCATGTACCTCGATGCCATCGTCCAGGAGAAGTTCTCCGGCAAGCGCTGGACCATCCCTGCCAAGGTTTACGCTCGCCCGCTCGAGCTGTTCGTCGGCCAGAAACTGAGCAAGAACGACTTCCTTACAGAACTCGATGCTCTGGGCTATCGTCGCGAAAGCGCTGTCAGTGGGCCCGGTGTTGCTGCGGTTAATGGCAATACTGTTGATCTCAACACGCGGGGTTTCCAGTTCTATGAAGGCGCTGAACAAGCACAGCCGGTGCGGGTTCGGTTCTCTGGTGACTACGTTGCAGAGCTTTCGTCGATCAACGGTTCCAAATTGCCAGTAGTGCGCCTGGAGCCGTTGCTGATTGGCGGCCTTTATCCGAAGAACCTTGAGGACCGCATCCTGATCAACATTGATCAGGCGCCTCCGTTCCTGCTGGACACGTTGGTAACCGTAGAAGACCGGGACTTCTATCATCACTTTGGCGTGTCGCCGAAATCGATCGCCCGTGCCATGTGGGTGAACACATCGTCCGGGCAAATGCGTCAGGGTGGCAGTACCTTGACCCAGCAGTTGGTCAAAAACTTCTACCTGACCAACGAACGTAGCCTGAGTCGCAAGCTGACTGAGGCCATGATGGCGTTGCTGCTGGAACTGCATTACGACAAGCGCGAGATCCTGGAAGCGTATCTGAACGAAGTATTTGTCGGTCAGGACGGGCAGCGCGCCGTGCACGGCTTTGGCCTGGCCAGTCAGTTTTTCTTCAGCCAGCCCCTGGCCGAGCTTAAGTTGCATCAGGTGGCATTGTTGGTAGGTATGGTCAAAGGGCCTTCGGCCTATAACCCGCGTCGTTACCCTGAACGTGCGCTGGAACGCCGCAATCTGGTGCTTGACCTGCTGGAGCAGCAGGGCGTTGCCACGGCTGAACAGGTGGCCGCGGCCAAGAAGATGCCATTGGGCGTGACCAAGCGCGGCAGTCTTGCAGACAGTTCGTTCCCGGGTTTCCTGGATCTGGTCAAGCGTCAGCTGCGTGAAGATTATCGCGATGAAGATTTGACCGAGGAGGGGCTGCGCATTTTCACCAGCTTCGACCCGATCCTGCAGATGAAGTCGGAAGCTGCCGTCGGTGAGACCTTTAAACGCCTTGCCGGGCGCAAGGGGTCTGATGAGGTTGAAGCCGCGATGGTGGTGACTAACCCGGAAACCGGCGAAGTTCAGGCGCTTATTGGCAGTCGCGTACCCGGCTTCGCGGGGTTCAACCGTGCGCTGGATGCGGTTCGTCCGATCGGCTCGCTGATCAAGCCTGCGGTGTATCTCACGGCACTTGAGCGGCCTAGCCAGTACACGCTGACCAGTTGGCTGTCGGATGACCCGCTGTCGATCAAAGGCGCTGACGGGCAGATATGGAAGCCTCAGAACTATGACCGTCGCTCTCACGGGACGATTTTTCTGTATCAGTCGATGATGAACTCCTACAACCTGGGCACAGTCCGGTTGGGTCAGGAAGTTGGCGTGCCTAATGTGCTCAAGACCTTGGCGCGACTCGGCGTTGAACGTCAGTTCCCTGCATTCCCGTCCATGCTGCTGGGTGCTGGCGCGCTGAGCCCGATGGAGGTGGCGACGATGTATCAGACGCTGGCCAACGGCGGCTTCAATACGCCGATGCGCGGGATCCGCAGTGTATTGACGGCAGAAGGTCAGCCGCTCAAACGCTATCCGTTCCAGATCCAGCAGCGCTTCGATCCGGGCTCTATCTACCTCATTCAGAACGCCATGCAGCATGTAATGCGCGAAGGTACGGGGCGCTCTGTCTATAACGTGTTGCCTAAAAGCCTCGCGCTGGCGGGCAAGACCGGTACCAGTAACGATTCCCGTGACAGCTGGTTTGCAGGGTTTAGCCAGGACTTGCTGGCGGTGGTCTGGCTGGGGCGCGATGACAATGGCAAAACGCCGTTCACCGGAGCCACTGGCGCCTTGCAGGTATGGACCAGCTTTATGAATAAAGCCGATCCGTTGCCGCTTGATATGCCACAGCCCGATAACATTGTTCAGGCCTGGATTGACCCGCATACAGGGCAGGGCTCTGATGCCAGCTGCCCTGGCGCGGTGCAGATGCCGTATATTCGCGGCAGTGAGCCACCTGCGGGGGCCAGTTGTGGCGCCCAGGCGCCTGCGACAGGCGATGCCGTGATGGATTGGGTCAAGGGCTGGTTGAATTAAGCAAAGAGGGTTTGACGTGAATAAGTGGTGGATTCCGGCTGTTTCAGCCCTGGCTTTGCTCAATGGTTGTGCCAGCGTGCCGCAGGGTTCGATCCCTGTGGTCGACTCTGGTGTGCCGGTATCGAACAGCGAGCGCGTTTCGTCCCAGCGTACGGCGAATAATTATCCAAAGGCTACGGCGCAACGGACAGCTCAGCCCCGGGCGATCACCGAGGATTCGGGTGTGGTTGTGATGATCCCGGGTGGCGGGGCAGCTGTCTCGACACCGATCAGCAGTCAGCCGTTTACACCGGGGCCCATTACTTCGGGCCCGGCCGCAGCTCCGATTACAACTGGCAGCTATACGCCAAGTACGACGTACAGAGCTCCTGCGCCGATCACTGCGAGCGGCATTCCGTCCAGCAGTGGCGGTCTCGCTGCCGATGAGCAGCTGGATGGTCCGGTGCTGGCGCTGTTGACGACTGCTCAGCAGCAACAATCGAGTGGCGACCTCAATGGTGCTTCGTCCAGTCTGGAACGGGCACAACGCGTAGCGCCTCGTGAGCCGCAAGTATTGTATCGTCTTGCCCAGGTACGCATGGCTCAAGGCGATGCAGCTCAAGCAGAGCAGTTTGCCCGTCGTGGTCTGACCTTCGCCAGTGGACGTCCGGACTTGCAGGCAAGCCTGTGGGGTTTGATTGCCCAGGCCCGTGAGAAGCAGGGCGATGCAGCTGGCGCGGCACTGGCTCGTCAAAAGGCCAAGGTGAGTCTGTGATGGATGCGCGTTTTGCATCGCTTGCTGACCAGTTGTTGCTCATCGAACGTGAGTTGCGTGTGCAAGGGTGGTGGGATGAAGTGTCCCCCAGCCCCGAAGCCTTGAGCAGCGTTGAGCCTTTTTCTGTGGATACCCTGGACTTTCATCAGTGGCTGCAGTGGGTTTTTCTGACAAGGATGAAACAAATCCTGGAGCAGGACCTGCCACTGCCAACGGTGTCGGGGATTCTGGAGATGGCCGAGATGGTTTATGCCGATCGGCCACAGGAAAGCCTGGGGCTTCGCACTGCGCTGAAAAAGTTCGATCAACTGATCGTCAACGCTGGTTAATTGCCTGACTGCCGGGTTTTTCGGCAGTCTCGCGCATATTTCTACCACTTTGCGCCATTTAGGCGAGTTTTATCCCTCCTCAAGCCGCTTTCTCCTGCATTCTCATGCGCTTAGATGGAAAAAAGCGCAATTACTGCTTGACTTGGGGAGGCTGAAACAGAAGAATCGAAAGTCCGCTGTAGAGGGACTGCCAGAAGCAGGCTCTCTCAGCAGATCATGAGGCGCACACCCGCGCCGACTTGTAACACCCGCAACGCGTTACCTCGCGCTGGGTGGGAAAACCCCGCAACATTTGGGGAACTCCCAATACTTGCTCAGTCAGTGCTGACGTAGTCGGCGACCACCGTCGCTCATGCTCTGCTGAAAAGTAAACCTATTAAGACCCGTTCGAATTTTTACGGACGGTATTCTGGCGTTTTAGAGGTGAACAACGTGGAGCTTTTATCTGGCGGTGAGATGCTCGTCCGCTTTTTGCGCGACGAAGGTGTCAAATATATCTACGGGTACCCGGGCGGTGCTCTCCTTCACGTATACGACGCATTGTTCAAAGAGCCGGATGTTACCCACATCCTGGTTCGTCACGAACAGGCTGCAACCCACATGGCAGACGGCTATGCCCGTGCTACCGGTAAAGCCGGTGTAGTACTGGTTACCTCCGGCCCGGGTGCGACCAACGCCATTACTGGTATTGCGACTGCCTACATGGACTCCATCCCGATGGTGATCATTTCCGGCCAGGTGCCCAGCACCATGGTTGGAACCGATGCTTTCCAGGAAACCGACATGATCGGTATCTCCCGGCCCATCGTGAAGCACAGCTTTATGATCAAGCATGCTTCGGAAATCCCGGAGGTCATGAAAAAAGCGTTCTACCTTGCACAATCCGGCCGTCCTGGCCCGGTCGTGGTCGATATCCCGAAAGATATGACCAATCCGGCTGAAAAGTTCGAATACGTTTTTCCGAAAAAAGCCAAGCTGCGCTCGTATAGCCCGGCGCTACGGGGCCATTCGGGGCAAATCCGTAAAGCAGCCGAAATGCTTCTGGCGGCCAAGCGTCCAGTTCTGTACGCAGGCGGCGGCGTTATTTTGGGCGGCGGTTCGGCACCTCTGACTGAGCTGGCCAAAATGCTCAACGTTCCGGTAACCAACACGCTGATGGGCCTGGGGGCATACCCTGGCACTGATCGTCAGTTTGTCGGCATGCTCGGCATGCATGGCAGCTACACGGCCAACATGGCGATGCATAACGCGGACGTGATTCTGGCGGTCGGTGCGCGCTTTGATGACCGTGTCATTAACGGCCCTTCCAAATTCTGCCCGAATGCCAAGATCATCCATGTTGATATCGATCCTGCATCCATCTCCAAGACCATCAAGGCAGACGTGCCGATTGTAGGTCCGGTGGAGAGCGTGATGAGCGAAATGGTCGCGATCCTCAAGGACATTGGCGAGAAGCCGGATGCCGAGGCGGTTGCCAGTTGGTGGAAGCAAATCGACGAATGGCGCGGTGACCGCGGGTTGTTCCCTTACGACAAGGGTGACGGGAGCAAGATCAAGCCACAAGCCGTAATCGAAATGCTCTGCGAAGTGACCAAGGGCGATGCTTATGTAACGTCCGATGTTGGTCAGCACCAGATGTTTGCTGCTCAGTATTACCGATTCAACAAGCCTAATCGCTGGATCAACTCCGGCGGTCTGGGCACGATGGGGTTCGGCTTCCCGGCTGCCATGGGTGTGAAACTGAGTTTTCCTGACGCTGACGTTGCTTGCGTGACAGGCGAGGGCAGTATTCAGATGAACATTCAAGAGTTGTCGACTTGCCTGCAGTATGACCTGCCAGTAAAGATCATCAGCCTGAACAATGGCGTTCTTGGCATGGTTCGTCAGTGGCAGGACATGAACTACGGCAGTCGCCATTCACACTCTTATATGGAGTCGCTGCCTGACTTCGTCAAGCTGGCCGAGGCCTATGGGCATGTCGGGATCCGCATCACTGATCTGAAAGATCTGAAGCCGAAGATGGAAGAAGCCTTCGCCATGAAAGATCGCTTGGTGTTCCTGGATATACAGGTTGATACCAGTGAGCACGTTTACCCGATGCAGATCAAAGATGGCTCCATGCGTGACATGTGGCTGAGCAAGACGGAGCGTACTTAATCATGCGGCACATTATCTCCTTGCTTCTCGAAAACGAACCCGGTGCCCTGTCTCGCGTTGTCGGTCTTTTCTCGCAACGTAACTACAACATCGAAAGCCTGACTGTGGCGCCGACTGAAGACCCGACCTTGTCGCGTCTGACGTTGACCACTGTCGGTCACGATGAGGTCATTGAACAGATCACCAAAAACCTGAACAAGCTGATCGAAGTAGTCAAACTGGTTGACCTGTCGGAGAGCGCTCACATCGAGCGTGAACTGATGTTGGTCAAGGTCAAGGCAACAGGTGCGCAGCGCGCAGAAATCAAGCGTACGACGGATATTTTCCGTGGGCAGATCGTTGATGTCAGCGCCAGTGTCTATACCGTGCAATTGACCGGCACAAGTGACAAGCTCGACAGCTTCATTCAGTCGATTGGTACCGCGTCGATCCTGGAAACGGTTCGTAGTGGCGTCACGGGCATAGCTCGTGGCGACAAAGTACTCAGCATCTAAATCTAACAATTAGTAAATGGCCTGAATGGCCTGGATATAAGGGAAAATCATGAAAGTTTATTACGACAAAGACTGCGACCTTTCGATCATCCAGGGCAAGAAAGTAGCCATTATCGGTTACGGTTCCCAGGGTCACGCCCAGGCGTGCAACCTTAAAGACTCCGGCGTAGATGTTACTGTTGGTCTGCGTAAAGGTTCGGCAACTGTTGCCAAGGCCGAAGCTCATGGTCTGAAAGTAACTGACGTTGCCAGCGCTGTTGCCGCTGCTGACCTGGTCATGATTCTGACCCCGGACGAGTTCCAGTCTGCGCTGTACAAGGACGAAATCGAGCCGAACATCAAGAAGGGCGCCACGCTGGCCTTCTCCCATGGCTTCGCGATCCATTACAACCAGGTTGTTCCGCGTGCTGACCTTGACGTGATCATGATCGCGCCAAAAGCACCGGGCCACACCGTGCGCTCCGAGTTCGTCAAAGGCGGCGGTATTCCTGACCTGATCGCGATCTACCAGGATGCTTCCGGTAACGCCAAAAACGTAGCGCTGTCGTACGCAGCCGGCGTGGGCGGCGGTCGTACCGGCATCATTGAAACTACCTTCAAGGACGAGACTGAAACCGACCTGTTCGGTGAGCAGGCTGTTCTGTGTGGCGGTACTGTTGAGCTGGTCAAAGCCGGTTTTGAAACGCTGGTTGAAGCGGGCTATGCCCCGGAAATGGCTTACTTCGAGTGCTTGCACGAGTTGAAGTTGATCGTTGACCTCATGTACGAAGGCGGTATCGCCAACATGAACTACTCGATCTCCAACAACGCCGAGTACGGCGAGTACGTGACTGGTCCGGAAATCATCAACGCTGAATCCCGTCAGGCAATGCGCAACGCTCTGAAGCGCATTCAGGATGGTGAGTACGCGAAGATGTTCATCTCCGAGGGCGCTACTGGCTACCCGTCGATGACCGCCAAGCGTCGTAACAACGCGGCTCACGGTATCGAAGTTATCGGCGGCCAATTGCGCTCGATGATGCCTTGGATCGGCGCGAACAAGATTGTCGACAAAGAAAAGAACTAAGTAAAAGCGTATGAAGAAAACGCGGCCTAGGCCGCGTTTTTTCGTTTAAGCAGCGGCTTCTGGTATAAAGCAGGATCGTTTGCGGATCAGTGTCGATCCGCAGACCTCTACTGAAACTTTTCATATCGTTGCAAGGTAATGTCCATGAGCGAACGTCCCGAAGAGCCAAAACAGGCTTCTGACGCCGATAGCCTGCTGCCTATCGATGAGCATGTCGAAGAAGGGCATGACGCTGAAGGCCGCAAAGTCCGGCATCGTGGTATCTATCTGTTGCCGAACCTGTTCACTACGGCGAACCTCTTCGCCGGTTTTTATTCCATCATCAGTTCCATGAGCGCCCAAAGCGCAATGAGTGCGGGCGATGCTGCTGGTGCCAGCAAGTATTTTGCATTTGCGGCAATTGCGATTTTTGTCGCGATGGTGCTGGATGGTCTTGATGGTCGTGTTGCCCGTATGACTAACACCGAAAGTGCGTTTGGTGCCGAATACGACTCCTTGTCGGACATGGTTGCCTTTGGTGTTGCACCCGCCTTGCTGGCTTTCGGCTGGGCATTGGGAGATATGGGTAAGGTTGGCTGGATGGTGGCATTCATTTATGTAGCGGGTGCCGCGTTGCGTCTGGCGCGTTTTAATACGCAAGTCGGAACAGCTGACAAGCGTTACTTCATTGGTCTGGCCAGCCCGGCTGCGGCGGGTGTGGTGGCGGGTATTGTCTGGGCGTTCAGCGATTACGGAATTCAGGGTTCGAAAATGTCGTTCCTGGTGGCCTTGCTAGTAGCTGCCGCGGGCATGCTGATGGTCAGTAATATCAAGTACAACAGCTTTAAAGAGCTGGACTTGAAAGGGCGCGTTCCTTTTGTAGCGATCCTGGCTGTGGTCCTGGTATTCGCTGTTGTGTTCAGCGATCCGCCGCGCATCTTGTTGCTGGCTTTCCTGGCCTATGCCGCCTCGGGCCCGATCCAGTATTTGTTGCGTCTGCGCCGTTACAAAGCCGCAGAGTGATGTAATTTCTACCGAACTCCGTAGTCTATTGGTGCATCAGTCCTCCAATACTACGGAGTTGTCATGCTCATCAAGCTGCCTAAAGCGTCCGACTGCAAAGAGTCGGACGTTACGCCTGAACCTTTCTATTTATCCCGTCGTGCGCTACTGGGTAGTTCCCTTGCCGGATTGGCTGTGGGTGCAATTCCGCGCTGGGCGAATGCAGATGATGCAGCACGCTATGCCGGTGTAGAGTCGGGCAAGGCGCCGGGCTGGTTTGCCGAGAAACTGCCGCAGACCAAGTGGCAGGCAGTCACGGTCAAGGACGAGGCGATTACGCCCTTCAAGGATGCAACCCATTACAACAATTTTTACGAGTTCGGCACTGATAAGGGCGATCCAGCCCAGAACGCGGGTGCTTTGAAAACAGAGCCCTGGACTGTAGTGGTGGATGGAGAGGTGGGTAAACCAGGGCGATACGCCCTCGAAGACTTTATGAAGCCTTACCAGTTGGAGGAGCGGATTTACCGATTGCGCTGCGTTGAAGCCTGGTCAATGGTGATCCCGTGGATCGGCTTTCCAATTTCTGTATTGCTCAAGCAAGTGGAGCCGACCTCTAAAGCCCGATACATACGTTTTGAAACCTTGCAGGATCCAAAGGTCATGCCGGGGCAGCGCTCAGGTTTTGCGTTGATTGACTGGCCCTATGTCGAAGGCTTGCGGCTGGATGAGGCCATGAATCCGTTGGCGATACTGGCAGTGGGCATGTATGGGCGCGAATTGCCCAATCAAAATGGCGCACCGTTGCGTTTGGTGGTGCCTTGGAAGTATGGTTTTAAAAGCGTTAAGTCGATTGTGCGGATCAGTCTGGTCGAGGAGCAGCCCAAGACTACATGGCAAAGCATTGCTGCGGATGAATACGGTTTCTACGCTAATGTGAATCCGCAAGTCGATCATCCGCGCTGGACTCAGGCGCGTGAGCGGCGTTTACCGAGCAGTCTGTTTAGCCCGAATGTGCGTGATACCCAGATGTTCAACGGTTACGCCGATGATGTTGCTTCTTTATATACCGGTCTCGACCTGAGGAAGAACTACTGATGCGATCAGGTCTGTGGCGTCTAAGTGTCTTTATTGCAGCTGCTGTCTGGCCCCTATTTTGGCTGTATGAAGCCTGGAGTTTGGCTTTGGGGCCTGATCCGGGGAAGGTGCTGGTCGATCGGCTTGGATTGGGGACGTTGATTCTGCTGTTGGTGACTCTCTGTATGACTCCAATGCAGAAGCTCACTGGCTGGGCAGGCTGGATTGCCGTGCGCCGTCAATTAGGTTTGTGGTGTTTTGCGTATGTAGTCTTGCACCTGTGTGCCTATTTGGCCTTCGTGTTGGGATTCGACTGGTCGCAGCTGGGCGTGGAGCTGCGTAAGCGGCCCTACATTATTGTCGGGAGTTTGGGGTTTCTGTGTTTACTGGTATTGGCTGTGACTTCAAACCGCTATAGCCAGAGGCGTTTGGGGGGGCGGTGGAAGAAGCTCCATCGTCTGGTCTATGTGATTTTGGGGCTTGGTTTGCTGCATATGCTTTGGATTGTGCGGGCTGACCTCAAGGAATGGTCAATCTACGCCTTTATAGGTATTTGCCTGCTACTGCTGCGCATTCCTGCAGTTATGCGCCGAATTCCTCGCCTATATAAGAAGAAGCCGGTATCGGTGGTCTAAATCTGAATTAGTCCTTGACTCAAAATTCTAACGGCCTATAATTCGCCCACTTCCAGCGCAGTCGAAACGGAAAACTCCTTGAGTTTCAATGAGTTGGACGGTTCTTCGGCAGTGTCAGCTTCAAGTCATCGAAGCAGGAAATGAGGTGTTGACAGCAGCGTGTAACGCTGTAGAATTCGCCTCCCGCTAACGAGAGATCGAAAGCGCAAGTGGTTGATGTTACAAAGGAAACTTTGAAAACATCCTAAAATAACCGCTTGACAGCAACAGAGGCTGCTGTAGAATGCGCGCCTCGGTTGAGCGAAAGCTTAACCAACCGCTCTTTAACAACTGAATCAAGCAATTCGTGTGGGTGCTTGTGGAGTCAGACTGATAGTCAACAAGATTATCAGCATCACAAGTTACTCCGCGAGAAATCAAAGATGTAACCAACGATTGCTGAGCCAAGTTTAGGGTTTCTTAAAAACCCAAAGATGTTTGAACTGAAGAGTTTGATCATGGCTCAGATTGAACGCTGGCGGCAGGCCTAACACATGCAAGTCGAGCGGTAGAGAGGTGCTTGCACCTCTTGAGAGCGGCGGACGGGTGAGTAATACCTAGGAATCTGCCTGGTAGTGGGGGATAACGTTCGGAAACGGACGCTAATACCGCATACGTCCTACGGGAGAAAGCAGGGGACCTTCGGGCCTTGCGCTATCAGATGAGCCTAGGTCGGATTAGCTAGTTGGTGAGGTAATGGCTCACCAAGGCTACGATCCGTAACTGGTCTGAGAGGATGATCAGTCACACTGGAACTGAGACACGGTCCAGACTCCTACGGGAGGCAGCAGTGGGGAATATTGGACAATGGGCGAAAGCCTGATCCAGCCATGCCGCGTGTGTGAAGAAGGTCTTCGGATTGTAAAGCACTTTAAGTTGGGAGGAAGGGCATTAACCTAATACGTTAGTGTTTTGACGTTACCGACAGAATAAGCACCGGCTAACTCTGTGCCAGCAGCCGCGGTAATACAGAGGGTGCAAGCGTTAATCGGAATTACTGGGCGTAAAGCGCGCGTAGGTGGTTTGTTAAGTTGAATGTGAAATCCCCGGGCTCAACCTGGGAACTGCATCCAAAACTGGCAAGCTAGAGTATGGTAGAGGGTGGTGGAATTTCCTGTGTAGCGGTGAAATGCGTAGATATAGGAAGGAACACCAGTGGCGAAGGCGACCACCTGGACTGATACTGACACTGAGGTGCGAAAGCGTGGGGAGCAAACAGGATTAGATACCCTGGTAGTCCACGCCGTAAACGATGTCAACTAGCCGTTGGGAGTCTTGAACTCTTAGTGGCGCAGCTAACGCATTAAGTTGACCGCCTGGGGAGTACGGCCGCAAGGTTAAAACTCAAATGAATTGACGGGGGCCCGCACAAGCGGTGGAGCATGTGGTTTAATTCGAAGCAACGCGAAGAACCTTACCAGGCCTTGACATCCAATGAACTTTCTAGAGATAGATTGGTGCCTTCGGGAACATTGAGACAGGTGCTGCATGGCTGTCGTCAGCTCGTGTCGTGAGATGTTGGGTTAAGTCCCGTAACGAGCGCAACCCTTGTCCTTAGTTACCAGCACGTAATGGTGGGCACTCTAAGGAGACTGCCGGTGACAAACCGGAGGAAGGTGGGGATGACGTCAAGTCATCATGGCCCTTACGGCCTGGGCTACACACGTGCTACAATGGTCGGTACAAAGGGTTGCCAAGCCGCGAGGTGGAGCTAATCCCATAAAACCGATCGTAGTCCGGATCGCAGTCTGCAACTCGACTGCGTGAAGTCGGAATCGCTAGTAATCGTGAATCAGAATGTCACGGTGAATACGTTCCCGGGCCTTGTACACACCGCCCGTCACACCATGGGAGTGGGTTGCACCAGAAGTAGCTAGTCTAACCTTCGGGAGGACGGTTACCACGGTGTGATTCATGACTGGGGTGAAGTCGTAACAAGGTAGCCGTAGGGGAACCTGCGGCTGGATCACCTCCTTAATCGACGACATCAGCTGCTCCATAAGTTCCCACACGAATTGCTTGATTCATTGAAGAAGACGGTAGAAGCGACGGTAAACGTAGCTTCTCTATCGTAAAGCTTAGAAATGAACATTCCATCAGATGATGGTGAATGTTGATTTCTGATCTTTTGATTAGATCGTTCTTTAAAAATTTGGGTATGTAATAGAAAGTTAGACTGGATGACACTTTCACTGGTGTTTATTCAGGCTAAGGTAAAATTTGTGAGTAATTGCGAATTTTCGGCGAATGTCGTCTTCATAGTATAACCAGATTGCTTGGGGTTATATGGTCAAGTGAAGAAGCGCATACGGTGGATGCCTTGGCAGTCAGAGGCGATGAAAGACGTGGTAGCCTGCGAAAAGCTTCGGGGAGTCGGCAAACAGACTTTGATCCGGAGATGTCTGAATGGGGGAACCCACCTAGCATAAGTTAGGTATCTTAAGCTGAATACATAGGCTTAAGAAGCGAACCAGGGGAACTGAAACATCTAAGTACCCTGAGGAAAAGAAATCAACCGAGATTCCCTTAGTAGTGGCGAGCGAACGGGGACCAGCCCTTAAGCTGTATTGATGTTAGCGGAACGCTCTGGAAAGTGCGGCCATAGTGGGTGATAGCCCTGTACGCGAAAACATCTTTACAGTGAAATCGAGTAGGACGGAGCACGAGAAACTTTGTCTGAATATGGGGGGACCATCCTCCAAGGCTAAATACTACTGACTGACCGATAGTGAACTAGTACCGTGAGGGAAAGGCGAAAAGAACCCCGGAGAGGGGAGTGAAATAGATCCTGAAACCGTATGCGTACAAGCAGTGGGAGCCCACTTTGTTGGGTGACTGCGTACCTTTTGTATAATGGGTCAGCGACTTATTTTCAGTGGCAAGCTTAACCGAATAGGGGAGGCGTAGCGAAAGCGAGTCTTAATAGGGCGTCTAGTCGCTGGGAATAGACCCGAAACCGGGCGATCTATCCATGGGCAGGTTGAAGGTTGGGTAACACTAACTGGAGGACCGAACCGACTACCGTTGAAAAGTTAGCGGATGACCTGTGGATCGGAGTGAAAGGCTAATCAAGCTCGGAGATAGCTGGTTCTCCTCGAAAGCTATTTAGGTAGCGCCTCATGTATCACTGTAGGGGGTAGAGCACTGTTTCGGCTAGGGGGTCATCCCGACTTACCAAACCGATGCAAACTCCGAATACCTACAAGTGCCGAGCATGGGAGACACACGGCGGGTGCTAACGTCCGTCGTGAAAAGGGAAACAACCCAGACCGTCAGCTAAGGTCCCAAAGTTATGGTTAAGTGGGAAACGATGTGGGAAGGCTTAGACAGCTAGGAGGTTGGCTTAGAAGCAGCCACCCTTTAAAGAAAGCGTAATAGCTCACTAGTCGAGTCGGCCTGCGCGGAAGATTTAACGGGGCTCAAACCATACACCGAAGCTACGGGTATCATCTTAGGATGATGCGGTAGAGGAGCGTTCTGTAAGCCTGTGAAGGTGAGTTGAGAAGCTTGCTGGAGGTATCAGAAGTGCGAATGCTGACATGAGTAACGATAATGGGTGTGAAAAACACCCACGCCGAAAGACCAAGGTTTCCTGCGCAACGTTAATCGACGCAGGGTTAGTCGGTCCCTAAGGCGAGGCTGAAAAGCGTAGTCGATGGAAAACAGGTTAATATTCCTGTACTTCTGGTTATTGCGATGGAGGGACGGAGAAGGCTAGGCCAGCTTGGCGTTGGTTGTCCAAGTTTAAGGTGGTAGGCTGGAATCTTAGGTAAATCCGGGATTCTAAGGCCGAGAGCTGATGACGAGTTAACTTTTAGTTAACGAAGTGGTTGATGCCATGCTTCCAAGAAAAGCTTCTAAGCTTCAGGTAACCAGGAACCGTACCCCAAACCGACACAGGTGGTTGGGTAGAGAATACCAAGGCGCTTGAGAGAACTCGGGTGAAGGAACTAGGCAAAATGGCACCGTAACTTCGGGAGAAGGTGCGCCGGTGAGGGTGAAGCATTTACTGCGTAAGCCCACGCCGGTCGAAGATACCAGGCCGCTGCGACTGTTTATTAAAAACACAGCACTCTGCAAACACGAAAGTGGACGTATAGGGTGTGACGCCTGCCCGGTGCCGGAAGGTTAATTGATGGGGTTAGCTAACGCGAAGCTCTTGATCGAAGCCCCGGTAAACGGCGGCCGTAACTATAACGGTCCTAAGGTAGCGAAATTCCTTGTCGGGTAAGTTCCGACCTGCACGAATGGCGTAACGATGGCGGCGCTGTCTCCACCCGAGACTCAGTGAAATTGAAATCGCTGTGAAGATGCAGTGTATCCGCGGCTAGACGGAAAGACCCCGTGAACCTTTACTATAGCTTTGCACTGGACTTTGAATTTGCTTGTGTAGGATAGGTGGGAGGCTTTGAAGTGTGGACGCCAGTCTGCATGGAGCCAACCTTGAAATACCACCCTGGCAACTTTGAGGTTCTAACTCAGGTCCGTTATCCGGATCGAGGACAGTGTATGGTGGGTAGTTTGACTGGGGCGGTCTCCTCCTAAAGAGTAACGGAGGAGTACGAAGGTGCGCTCAGACCGGTCGGAAATCGGTCGTAGAGTATAAAGGCAAAAGCGCGCTTGACTGCGAGACAGACACGTCGAGCAGGTACGAAAGTAGGTCTTAGTGATCCGGTGGTTCTGTATGGAAGGGCCATCGCTCAACGGATAAAAGGTACTCCGGGGATAACAGGCTGATACCGCCCAAGAGTTCATATCGACGGCGGTGTTTGGCACCTCGATGTCGGCTCATCACATCCTGGGGCTGAAGCCGGTCCCAAGGGTATGGCTGTTCGCCATTTAAAGTGGTACGCGAGCTGGGTTTAGAACGTCGTGAGACAGTTCGGTCCCTATCTGCCGTGGACGTTTGAGATTTGAGAGGGGCTGCTCCTAGTACGAGAGGACCGGAGTGGACGAACCTCTGGTGTTCCGGTTGTCACGCCAGTGGCATTGCCGGGTAGCTATGTTCGGGAAAGATAACCGCTGAAAGCATCTAAGCGGGAAACTTGCCTTAAGATGAGATCTCACTGGAACCTTGAGTTCCCTAAAGGGCCGTCGAAGACTACGACGTTGATAGGTTGGGTGTGTAAGCGCTGTGAGGCGTTGAGCTAACCAATACTAATTGCCCGTGAGGCTTGACCATATAACACCCAAGCAATTTGCGCTTTGAATACAAAGCCTGCAAGTTGCGGTGTGTGAAGACGATACAAACCGAAAGTTTGCGTAACACACAAATCTATTACATACCCATTCGCTGGAACGTTAACCGTAAGGTAAACGCGCTGGCTACCGAATTTCTTGACGACCATAGAGCATTGGAACCACCTGATCCCATCCCGAACTCAGTAGTGAAACGATGCATCGCCGATGGTAGTGTGGGGTTTCCCCATGTGAGAGTAGGTCATCGTCAAGATTAAATTCCAAAATCCCTGTCTGCTCACGCAGACGGGGATTTTGTTTTTGTATAAGTACAGGCTTTGTATAAAGTCTGTGCCGCTGATCAAGGTTTACCTGGTCAGTGAGTCGATTATCTCAATCGAAAGAAGCAGGAATTAAGGTGTTGACAGCAGCGTGTAACGCTGTAGAATTCGCCTCCCGCTAACGAGAGATCGAAAGCGCAAGTGGTTGATGTTACAAAGGAAACTTTGAAAACATCCTAAAATAACCGCTTGACAGCAACAGAGGCTGCTGTAGAATGCGCGCCTCGGTTGAGCGAAAGCTTAACCAACCGCTCTTTAACAACTGAATCAAGCAATTCGTGTGGGTGCTTGTGGAGTCAGACTGATAGTCAACAAGATTATCAGCATCAC